>NZ_JBFTNR010000817.1:0-1705 GCF_056665995.1 Stenotrophomonas sp. 05L44_2 | reverse complement strand
GTATGCCACAGGCGGGCGGTGGCCTGCAGTTTGGTTTGCCATCGGCCAGACTCTCGAGTACGACGGCGCCAGTCTTCATCCGGCGGTGCTTCGGCGCCTGGAGGGACTGCGGTCTCTGGCAGCGCCCTCCGATCTCGAGTCTGAGATCAACGCCTACGCTTTCGTAAACGAATGGGCGCATCCGCACCGTAGAGGCGCCGACTATCAGGCAGAAATGGTCGAACTGCGGGAACGCGTCTTCGCTTTAGGGCGGGCGCTCGCATCCAACCCGGGCCTGTTCGATCGGCTGGCGTCGCAGATTTGGGCGACTTACGCGAGACCGGTGGCTTGGCTGGGTCATGGCTACGCCGAAGCCCACGGCGATCTAGAAGGCCTAGTTGAGATGTTGATCCGCTCGTTCAAGGCACATGCCCCAGACCGCGCCAGCATCGAGTTCATCGAAGGCTGTTTGTCGGCGATCGCGGAGCGTGATTCGGCCCTGCTGCCCCGACTGCAGGAGAAGTTGCTGACGGAAGATAAGCTCAAGCCGTACAGCGTCTGGCTACTTCTGTCCACGCGGATTACGCCGTGGGTGAGCGCGCGGCTGCTTGACATTGCTCGAAATGGCAGCGTGCCCGCAGCTTATTTTGAGGCGGTTGGCCATGGCAGACGTCATGAATCGATGTCTGACGTGGAGCTTTCAGCGCTTACGAATGCGGTCTGCCAACTACCAGGGGGATACCACTCGTCGTTTGACATGCTCATCATGCGGTTACTCGCGAGGGCCGACTGGAACTATATCCCGGGGCCTGAGATCTTCTCTGCCATTCGATTCGCACTGGGTCACCTGTTGCGTGATCGGTCCGACGACGCGAACCGACCTGCCCACCACGGTATAGGCAGGCTGATCGTAGAAGCGCTTGCTCCTGGGGCGCCCGACGACGAGGTGGCCCGGCTCGTCGGTGAACTCTGTGACGGGGCCAAGAAATATCGACTCTCGCGGGAATATTACTCCGAGGTGCTGTCGTCATTCATCGAGGCGCGTCCGGAGATGCTGCTGGATGCATTACTCGAGATCGAACGTGATGATCCCGAGTCCGACGCGGTGGGCTGGCTGTTCCGGCAGCGATCCGGTGAGTCCTCGCCGTCGCTGAATCTCGCACCCGTCGATCAGCTCCTGACGTGGTGCGGGAATGATGCTCGACGGCAGGAGTTCGTTGCGCGCAACATCCGCGTCTACGAGGCAAAGGACGGATCGGAGGTGATCGACGATTCGACATCCTCGGTTCGACTAAGTGAACACTTCAAGCGGCTTCTCGACACTGCGTCTGACAAATCGAGCCTGATCGAGTTCGCTTTCGGCCAAGCCGTGCCGAGCAGTTGGACGAACTCACGCGTTCCGATTATCGAGGCCCGTCAGCAGGCGCTTCGCGAGCTGATTACATATGAATCGCCTGAGGTCAGGACCCTGGTGGTGGAGAAGGTTGCGGACCTCGACCTTCTAATCGAACGGGAGCGCAGGTGGGAGGAGTCCGAGCATCACGCGATGGAGCGGCGGTTCGAGTAGTCAGACGCGAAGCAGCTGAGAATGCATCGACTGAGGATCTAGCGTGCGAATCCCTGGAATCTCGGCGCTACATCGATCAACTTCCCTCCAGCTAGTGGCGTTGGCGCTATACATGCAGGAAGCGAGCCAAGAGCTCGGCGTCGCCACCAATCGAGATGC
>NZ_JBFTNR010000816.1:0-1710 GCF_056665995.1 Stenotrophomonas sp. 05L44_2 | reverse complement strand
GGTCCACGGTCAGCATGTCCATCGACACGCGGCCGATCAGCCCACCGGGTTGGCCATCGATCAGCACCGGCGTGCCATTGGGGGCGAACTGCGGATAACCGTCGGCATAGCCCAGTGCGACCACGCCCACGCGTGTGCGCGCCTTGGCCACGAAGCGCGCACCGTAGCCGACCGGCTCGCCGGCTTCGATCCAGCGCTCGGCGAACACCTTGGACTGCATCGTCATCACCGGGCGCAGGCGCGCGGTGAGTTCACTGTTGTCCGGCAGCGGATTGGCGCCGTACAGCATCAGGCCCGGGCGCACCCAGTCACTGCGCACGTCCGGCCAGCCCAGCAGCGCCGGCGAGTTGCAGATGCTGGTCTCGCCTTCAAGACCATCGATGGCCTCGACGAAGGTCGCGGCCTGCTCTCGGGTACGCTCGCTGTCCAGTTCATCGGCGCGTGCCAGGTGGGTCATCATCACGATGCGCGCCACCTGCGGCAGTGCAGACAAACGCGCGTGCGCGGCGCGGAATCCGGGAACGTCCAGGCCCAGCCGGTGCATGCCGCTGTCCAGCTTCAGCCACACCGTCAGCGGCCGCGGGCTGTCGAACGCGACCAGCGCTTCCAGCTGCCACGGCGAACCGACCGAGAACCACAGGTCATGCTCGGCCACCAGCGCCATTTCGCTGGGCTCGAAGATGCCTTCCAGCAGCAGGATCGGCGCACGGATGCCGGCCTGGCGCAGCTCCAGCGCTTCTTCGATGGTGGCCATGCCAAAGCCGTCGGCCTCGCCTTCCAGTGCCTGCGCACAACGCACCGCACCGTGGCCATAGGCATCGGCCTTGAGGATCGCCAGCGCCTTGCCACCGCCCAGTTCACGGGCCAGGCGATAGTTGCTGCGCAGTGCGCCCAGGTCGATCAGCGCGCGGGCAGGACGCATGTGCGGTTCTCATGTTGCGGGGCGTGGCGATACTGGCCGTAGCGGAAGATATCCAGGCCTTCGGTGCTGATCTGCGGCTGGCGCGCGCTCATCAGGTCGGCCAGGTAGCGGCCCGAGCCGCAGGCCATGGTCCAACCCAGCGTGCCGTGGCCGGTGTTGAGGAACAGGTTGCGGAACGGCGTGGCGCCGATCACCGGCGTGCCATCCGGCGTGGCCGGGCGCAGGCCGGTCCAGAACTCGGCCTTGGCCAGGTCACCGCCCTTCGGGTACAGGTCGCGCACCACCAGCTCCAGCGTCTCGCGGCGGCGCGGCGACAGCGACAGGTCGAAACCGGCCACCTCGGCCATGCCACCGACGCGGATGCGGTTGTCGAAGCGGGTCACCGCCACCTTGTAGCTCTCATCGAGGATGGTCGAGGTGGGCGCCATCGCCGGGTCGGTGATCGGCAGGGTCAGCGAATAGCCCTTCAGCGGATACACCGGCAGGCGCATGCCCAGCGGCGCGACCAGTCCCGGCGAATAGCTGCCCAGTGCGACCACGAAGCGGTCCGCGGTTTCCAGCTTGCCGCCAATGCGCACGCCGGTGATGCGGTCGCCGTCGGATTCCACGCCGGTGATGTCCTGGTCGTAACGGAACTCGACCCCCGCTTCGGCCGCCATCTGCGCCAGGCGGCGGGTGAACAGCTGGCAATCGCCGGTCTGGTCGCGCGGCAGGCGCAGCGCACCCACCAGGCCATCGACGTGGGCCAGCGCAGGCTCGGCCTTGATGATGCCGGCGCGATCCAGCAC
>NZ_JBFTNR010000815.1:0-1714 GCF_056665995.1 Stenotrophomonas sp. 05L44_2 | reverse complement strand
ATCTGGTTCATTTCGCTGGCCGCGATYGGCATCTACAACATCGTCGACGCGCCGGAAGTGCTGAAGGCGTTCAACCCGTGGTGGGCGATCCGCTTCTTCATGGAGCACGGCTGGCACAGCATCTTCATCCTCGGCGCGGTGGTGCTGGCGGTGACAGGTGGCGAGGCGCTGTACGCCGACATGGGCCACTTCGGTGCCAAGCCGATCCGCCACGCCTGGTACTTCTTCGTGCTGCCCTGCCTGGTGCTGAACTACCTGGGGCAGGGCGCGCTGGTGCTCAACCATCCCGAGGCGGTCAAGAACCCGTTCTTCGAGGCGGTGCCGTCGTGGGCGCTGTACCCGATGATCATCCTGGCCACGATGGCTGCGGTGATCGCCTCGCAGTCGGTGATCACCGGTGCGTTCTCGGTCTCGCGCCAGGCCATGCAGCTGGGCTACATCCCGCGCATGCGCATCAAGCACACCTCGCACGACACCATCGGCCAGATCTACATCCCCGGCATCAACTGGGGCATCGCGGTGATGGTGATCGGCCTGGTGCTGGCCTTCCGCAGCTCGTCCAACCTGGCCGTGGCCTACGGCATCTCGGTGTCGGCCACCATGCTGATCGATACCCTGCTGCTGGCCCTGGTTGCACGTTCGCTGTGGCCCAAGGCACGCAACTGGATCCTGCCCTTGTGCGTGGTGTTCTTCATCATCGATCTGGGCTTTGTCATCGCCAACGGCGCCAAGCTGCTGCAGGGCGCCTGGTTCCCGGTGGTGCTGGGCATCTTCCTGTTCACCATGATGCGCACCTGGCGCCGTGGCCGCGAACTGCTGCGCGACGAGATCCGCAAGGACGGCATCCGCATCGACACCTTCCTGCCGGGCCTGATGCTGGCGCCGCCGGTACGCGTACCCGGCACCGCGGTGTTCCTCACCGCCGACCCGGCCGTGGCCCCGCATGCGCTGATGCACAACCTCAAGCACAACAAGGTGCTGCACGAGCGCAACGTGTTCCTGCATGTGGTGACCCTGCCGGTGCCGTACGCGGCGGAAGGGCAGCGCCTGAAGATCGAATCGGTGGGCGATGAGTTCTATCGGGTCTACGTGCGTTTCGGCTTCATGGAGACCCCCGACGTACCGCTGGCGCTGATGCGCTCGTGCGACCACGGTGGCATCTACTTCGACCCGATGGACACCACCTTCTTCGCCAGCCGCGAGACCATCGTCGCCACCGCCAACCGTGGCATGCCGATCTGGCGCGACAAGCTGTTCGCGCTGATGCACAGGAACGCCGCCCCGGCGACGGGCTTCTTCCGGATTCCGGGCAACCGCCTGGTCGAGCTGGGCGCGCAGGTGGAGATCTAATCTCCACCTGCGCTACGTCCCACGATTTGCTGCGCAAATCGTGGGCCCCGCCCGCATYCCACCTTATCCCCSCGCCTGTCGGCGCGCCCCCTTGAACAACAAGGGGGCTCCACTTGCGGAGGCGCCGCGCGCCAGAAGCCGAGCCCACTCTGCTCCTCAGTTCCATCCACCCATGGCGTGGATCTACCGTGTCGACCAAGGTCGACACCCACCTATAGCAGGCCACGCCGTGTCGACCAAGGTCGACACCTACCAGGAGCAGACCATGCCATTCCGGCAGATCGCGGAGATCTGTCGAAGGCGGGGTGGGTCCGGTTGCGGGGGTGTCCGCGGCATGGATGCCGCGGCCAAGCCCCCATGGATG
>NZ_JBFTNR010000814.1:0-1716 GCF_056665995.1 Stenotrophomonas sp. 05L44_2 | reverse complement strand
GCACTACCCCGTCGGTCCTGCAAGCGATCTGTTCCGGTAGGTGTCGACCTTGGTCGACACGCCTTCGCACTACCGCGTTGCCGGCCAGCGGCCGGCACTACCCCGTCGGTCCTGCAAGCGATCTGTTCACGCTTTCGCGCCACCGGGTTGCCGGCCAGCGGCCGGCACTACCACAACCGGCGCTACCGACATCGCGCGACCGGGGTAGCGCCGGGCTGTGCCCGGCGTCATCCCCTCCGTCTCAGTACACCGGCAGTTCGATGTAACTGGCCTGCGCGGCGCTGTGCCATACCCGCTGCGTCGCCTTCTGGTAGTCACCCGGCTTGGCCAGGTAGATGTTCGGCACGTAGGTCTGTGGGTTGCGGTCGTACAGCGGGAACAGGCTGGACTGCACCTGCACCATCACCCGGTGGCCCTTCTGGAAGGTGTGGTTGGCATTGGGCAGGTCGAAACGGTACGGCAGCACCTGGTTGGCCGCCAATGCCTTGGGGTCGCTGAAGCTCTCGCGGTAGCGGCCACGGAAGATCGCCAGCGACACCGGCAGCTCATAGCCGCCCATCTCCGGTGTCGATGCTTCCTGGTCGGGATACACGTCGATCAGCTTCACCACCCAGTCGCTGTCGGTGCCACTGGTGGAAGCCTGCAGGTTCACCACCGGCGTACCTCCGATACGCAGCGGTGCGGTCAACGGCTCGGTGATGAAGGTCAGCACGTCGGGGCGGCCATCGACGAAGCGCTGATCCTTGACCAGCCAGGTCGTCCACATGTCGCGGTCGCCAAAGCGCACCGGACGCGGTACGAACGGCACCGGCTTGGACGGATCAGACACGTATTCCTCGAAGTCGCCCTCGCCCGCCGCCGGCGCCTGGAACGCCAGCTTGCCACCGGCACGCAGGTACAGCGGCTTGCTGTTTGCCGCGCACGCCTTCTCGCAGCTGCGCGGCCAGCCCTGCAGGCGGTCCCAGTGGTTTTCACCGGTGTTGTACACCAGCACTGGTGGCGTATCGGCCTTCGGCGCGCCATCCACCAGATACTGGTCGAAGAACGGCTTGAGCACGTCGCGGCGGAACTGCAGCGCGGTATCGCCATCGAATTTCAGCGCCCCAAGCTGGCTGCCGTCATAGTTCACCTGGCTGTGCCGCCACGGCCCCATCACCAGGTAGTTGTGGGTGTTGCCGGTATCGCGCCCTTCCATCGCCTGGTAGGCGTGGTTGGCACCCCACATGTCTTCCTGGTCCCACAGGCCCTGCAGCCACATGGTCGGCACCTTCAGCGGCGTCTTCGCCATCACCGCATCCAGCGCCTGGCCCTGCCAGAACGCATCGTATGCGGGGTGCTGTACCAGCTTTTTCCACCAGGTCAGCTGGTCCACGCCGGTAAAGCGCGCGTAGTCACCGGCCGAGCCGATGCGCAGGAAAGTGCTGTAATCGTCGTAGCCCAGCGACGGCAGCGGCGTGCCCTTGCCACGCTTCTCGGTCTGCATCGCGAAGTAGTTGAAATTGACCTGGCGGAAAGCGCCGTAGTTGAGCCAGTCGTCACCCATCCAGCCATCGACCATCGGGCTCTGCGGCGCGGCCACCTTCAGTGCAGGGTGCGGATCGGTCAGCGCCATCACCACGGTGAAGCCTTCGTACGACGAGCCGAGCATGCCGACCTTGCCGTTGGTCTCCGGCACATGCTTGACCAGCCAATCGATGGTGTCCCACGCGTCGGTGG
>NZ_JBFTNR010000813.1:0-1718 GCF_056665995.1 Stenotrophomonas sp. 05L44_2 | reverse complement strand
ACCCGATGCGGAATCGGTGCAGGATAGCCATACTGGCGTCCACACGATGAGGAGAGCTGGGCGCGATGGGCGAAATCCTGGTGCTGTACTACAGCCGCGGCGGTTCGGTGGCACGGCTGGCGCGCCAGATCGCGCGGGGCATCGGCGAGGTTCCGGGCATGGCAGCGCGGCTGCGCACGGTGCCGCCGGTGGCTGCCGTTACCCAGACCGCGCAGCCGCCGGTACCCGACGATGGCGCGCCCTATGTAAGCGTGCAGGACCTGGCGGAGTGCCAGGGACTGCTGCTGGGCAGCCCTACCCGTTTCGGCAACATGGCCGCGCCGGTCAAGCATTTCCTTGACGGCCTCGGCGCCGAATGGGTGAACGGCACGCTGGCCGGCAAGCCGGCCGGGGTGTTCACGTCCACTGCGTCGATGCATGGCGGCCAGGAGTCGACCCTGCTGTCGATGCAGGTACCTCTGCTGCACCACGGCTGCCTGATCGTCGGCATTCCGTTCACCGAGCCGGCGCTGAGCCACACCACCAGTGGCGGCACGCCGTATGGCGCCAGCCACGTGGCCGGCGCCGCCGACGACCCGCAACCCACCGACGATGAGGCGGTACTGGCGCGGGCGCTGGGCCGGCGCGTGGCCGACATCGCGCAGCGGCTGGCGCGATGAGCACCGCGCCGCGCACCGTGCTGCTGCTGGCCCTGATGGGGCTGGCGGCGCTGTTTGCCGGCTGGTTCATCAACGACAGGCACTGGCTGGCCACCCAGCTGGTGTTCACTGCGCCGCCGCTGGCGCTGGCCATCGCCCTGCGGCTGGGCTGGCGCAAGGCCGGGTTCTGGGCGGCGGTGCTGGCCCTGGGCTGGTTCAGCCACGGCGTGATGAGCGCCTGGAGCCATCCCGAGACCCGCTGGCTGGCACTGATCGAAATCGTGCTGGCGCTGCTGGTGATCTTTTCGGCCAGCCTGCCCGGCCTGCGCGCCCGTTTCGGGCGGCGGCGCTGACGCTGCGCCCGGTGGGCCGTATCATCTGCGTTCCCGGCCCCGCGCCGCTGTACCTGCCTTGGTTTCGCGCATGCACATGATGGAAGAGCTCCTGGTCGTCACCACCGGTGGCACGATCGACAAGATCTATTTCGACGACAAGTCGGACTACCAGATCGGCGACCCGCAGATCGGCATGATCCTGCGCGAACTGGGGGTCACGTTCCGTTTCAACGTGATTCCGATCCTGCGCAAGGATTCGCTGCACATCAACGACGACGATCGTGAGCTGATCCGCGCGACGATCGCCGCGCAGCCCACCCGCCACGTGCTGGTGACCCACGGCACCGATTCGATGGTGCAGACCGGCAAGGTGCTGGCGACGATCCCGGACAAGACCATCGTGATGACCGGTGCGCTGAGCCCGGCGCGTTTCCGTGGTTCGGATGCGGAGTTCAACMTCGGCTGTGCGTTCGGTGCGGTGCAGTCGCTGCCGGCGGGGGTGTTCATCGCAATGAACGGCCGGATCTTCGACCCGCAGCATGTGCGCAAGAACGTGGCGGCGAACCGGTTCGAGTCGGTTTGAGGGATTGAAGGCGCGCCGTCGCGCGGATGGGTTCAGCGTTTTGGTTGCTGCTGGGTTGAGGGGGTGATCCCCCCGACGCAGGACACGCCATAAACCCATCCCTGGGGGCTCGATGGCGCCTTGCTCGTGTGCGCTGTCCTGCGCACACGGCAAGACCGGGGT
>NZ_JBFTNR010000812.1:0-1720 GCF_056665995.1 Stenotrophomonas sp. 05L44_2 | reverse complement strand
GTCTGCTGGTGCTGTTCTTCATCAACGAGTGGTTCCATCCACTGCCGTTCTTCAAGCTGCAGCTGCTGGCCAACCGCAACCTCAGCTACTCGCTGATTACCCTCGGTGGCGTGCTGTTCGTGCTGCTGGCGGTGATCTCCATTCCTTCCGGCTTCCTCGCCAGCGTGCAGGGCTATCGCCCACAACAGACCGCGCCGATGCTGCTGTGGGTGGCGGTGCCGCAGGTCATCGCGCTGCCGTTGGTCGCCGCACTGCTGAACATCCGTGCGATCGATTGCCGTTGGGTGCAGGCCACCGGGCTGGCGCTGCTGGCGCTGGCCTGCTGGCTGGGCGCGCATCTGGACGTCAGCTGGATACGCGACAACTTCCTGTGGGTACAGCTGCTGCAGGTGTTTGCGCAGCCGATGGCGGTGCTGCCGCTGCTGATGCTGGCCACCGGCGGCTTGGCGCCACAGGACGGTCCCTTTGYCTCGGCGTGGTTCAACACGGTCAAGGGCTTTGCTGCGGTGCTGGCCAGCGGCGTGCTGGAAGCGGTCGCGCAGGGACGCCGCCATTTCCACTCCACCGTGCTGGTCGAGCGACTTGGCGAACAGCCGTGGCTGGCCGAAGGGCCGCAGCTTGGCGCGCGCCTGCATGCGCAGGTGCAGGCGTTGACCTCGGCCGATCTCTACCTGCTGGTCGCGTTGGTCGCGCTGGCCTTCATTCCCCTCATTGCCTGGATGCCCACCCGCATCCATCCGCCACGTGCCGTGGCCTGATCCCCTTCGCAGGAACTCCCCCATGACAATCAATCGAACGTATCTCAACGCGGGCCTCGGCCTGGGCGTACTGCTTCTGGCCGGTGGTGCCTGGCTGCTGCTGCGCGATGGCCGCCACCAGACCACCAACAACGCCTATGTGGTCGCCGACTACACCGTGGTCGCACCGAAGATCGCTGGCTTCGTCAGCGCGGTGGAAGTGCAGGACAACCAAGCGGTGAAGGCCGGTGACGTGCTGGCCCGCATCGATGACCGCGACTACCAGGTCGCGTTGCTGGCCGCCCGCGCCGACCTGGGCAATGCGCGCGCGCAGCTGGCCAACGCGCAGGCGGCGCTGGCACAGCAGGGCTCGCTGATCGAACACGCCCAGGCGAGTGTGGATGTCAGCCGCGCCGAACTGACCCTGGCCAGCGCCGACCAGCAGCGTTACCGCGAGCTGGCCCGCAACGGTGCCGGTACCGTGCAGAACGCGCAGCAGGCGCAGTCGAAGCAGGCCGTGGCCAGTGCACATCTGCAACAGGGACAGGCCGCGTTGTCGACCGCACGCCAGCGCACCGACATCCTCGCTGCCGGGGTGCAGGCCGCACAGGCGGCCGTGCAGCGCGCCGAAGCCGCGCAGGCGCGTGCCGAACTGGATCTTTCGCACACCGAGCTGCGTGCACCGATTGATGGCGTGGTGGGACGCCGCGCAGTGCGCGTCGGCGCCTACCTGACCCCGGGCACGCCGGTGGCCGCGGTGGTGCCGCTGCAGCGCGCCTTCGTTGTCGCCAACTTCCAGGAAACGCAGATGACCCGCATGCAGCCGGGGCAGCAGGTCGAACTGACGGTGGACGTGTTCCCCGGCACGCGGCTGCGTGGCCATATCGACAGCATCGCCCCGGCCACGGGGGTGACGTTCGCCGCGGTGGCGCCGGAAAACGCGACCGGCAACTTCACCAAGGTGGTGCAGCGCATTCCAGTGA
>NZ_JBFTNR010000811.1:0-1722 GCF_056665995.1 Stenotrophomonas sp. 05L44_2 | reverse complement strand
CTCGCGTGTTACTCCGTCTCAACAACAGCATTGCCCCACGCTCACTCGCCTGTTGCTCTCTTTCCGGATAGAGCAACCAGAAAGATCAGAACAAGGACGATGCATACCGCCAGGTTGAACAAGAGGATGGGGCGTATGGCGAGGTAGAGCTCACCAACTCCCACAGAATAAGAACCATGATTGGACTGCGAGCCTAGCGCTCTTGCAGTGATCTGAATCCACACAAGCGAAGCTATTTGAACAACAGCGATTCCAATCGCGGAGAACAGCCGTCTGGTAGGAGTTCTGCCGACCATTGCGACATACGCGAGCACCGAGAGCGCCGCATAGAAAACAACCAACATCCAAGTCATCACCGCTTCCGTTCGGAATTCTCCGCCCTCATGCAACCCGTGCTCGCTGGGCCTTCATCAGGCCTTCCTTGGTACGCGGAAGCTAATGTGCCTCGCCTTGGCAAACGCCGGTCTGCTCCCTTCCGCTTCTGGCATGAACCGCTGCACGCCGCCCCGCAGCTGGGAACGCCCAACCTGTCAGCCTTGGGGGGCTTGGTCATTTCCGGGATCGACAGCTGAGCCGGCCGCACGTTGAGCAGCGCTGCTCGTACTCCTTGATGCACGATGGCTTGCAGCACTACGCCGGCGTCCGTGGAACCGAAAAGCCTTCATCGTTGACGCCGTTTCTTTCCTGACTGGGCTGATGGACTTTCGCGCAGCCCTTGTCGGATCGCGATATCCAACGCTACTGCCGCCGCGACGAAGCACATCGCCGCGACGGACCTCTCATAGGCCAATTGGCCAAAGTACTGCTGAATCGCAAATCCAAAACCACAAAGTCGACCGCACAGCGTGCCGCTATTGTTGATTCCAAACTTCAGAACCAAGACGCCCATGAAGGCAGCCAGACTGCAGAATACCAAGCCCGGAAAGAAGACGAGGGGGCGCCAAGCTCGCTTTGATTTCGACATCAACGGCTCCAATGCGGTCGTGGCAGTGCTGGGGGTTTCCTTTGGCGTGACACACTTGGCCGAGGCGACCCTCGCGTCATAGCTGTAGCCCACACTAAGATTAGGGCATGGCTAGGCGATTCGGACCAAGCGGGTAAGCGCATCGTAGCGATTAGTAACACTGCGCGGGTCGGTGGCGATCTTGCTATTCCCGACGGCGTCGACGGCAAAGCTGTTCGCACCACTGCCCGGGCTGACCCGGCCAGTCAGATCACCGAAACCGCTGGAAGTTCAGGTGGCGCGCAACCCCTTCGGGACGGTGACCTAGATGATCTGGTCCCATGCGCCGTACTGGTCGTACTGGCTGTGAATTTCCGCCTTCACGCCGCCCACGTCCTGCAGGGTCTGAGCCAGCCTGTTCAGCGGGTCGAACTGCTAGCGGCTGACACTCCGCAGGGGACACGCACTTATATTCAGAGTGCTGAACACGGCCCTTCGAGTCGAACGACTGCGTCGCACCGTAATTGGCTCCAACGCCTGCGCCGATGATACCGAGAGTTCCCGATGCCTCTGCGTAGACTCCTACTCCGTTGGCAGACTCACATGAGTCGGCAGCTTTCTGATCGGGGCTTCCACCCATAGGATCGAATGAGAACCCGCCGCCTACGCCGATACCAGCCCTGATAGCTCAAAGTCCCCAGAAGCCATCCCAGATCAAGCGCCACCAAGATTTGGTTGTTCGGGCCACTTCACTTGGCTTTCTTGTGAGAGCCAAAATG
>NZ_JBFTNR010000810.1:0-1728 GCF_056665995.1 Stenotrophomonas sp. 05L44_2 | reverse complement strand
GCACCGACCCGATCAGCCTGCCCGGCCTGTCCAAGCGCGTGTACAACTTCACCGCCTACTACGAGCGTAGTGGCTTTGAGGCACGCGTGAGCCAGCGCCGCCGTTCGGACTTCATCGGCGAGATCGGCAACTTCAACGGCAACCGCACCCTGCGCTATGTCGTGGGCGAGAACGTGACCGATGCGCAGGTCAGCTATACCTTCAGCGACAGCAGCAGCCTGCGTGGGCTGACCCTGCTGCTGCAGGGAAGCAACCTGACCAACGAGCCGTACCGCACCTACGCCGGCACCAAGGATCGCCCGCTGGAGTACATCGAGTGGGGCCGCACCTACATGCTGGGCGTGAACTACAAGTTCTGAGGTAGCGCCGGGCCATGCCCGGCGACCCGGACTCGGTAGTGCCGGCCGCTGGCCGGTACCGCCATCGGTAGCGCCGGGCCACGCCCGGCGACAGGACACAGCGAACAGGACCGGAAACCCGCTGCGCAGGCAGCGGGTTTTCCTTTGTGCGCACAACGCGATGGCCAGTGAAGCGTGATCGGTACGGCCCCATCCACGCATGCCGTGGTTCTCCCCCGCCGCATCGCAATCGATGCGTGCCGGGCATCCATTCGCCCCCCTGGTAGATCCACGCCATGCGTGAATGCTCTGCGCCGGAACCGCGCCCACAAAAAAGGGACGGGGCGCTTCGGCCCCGTCCCCGCAAGTACCGCCACCGGAGAAATCGGTCAGCTGCGTCGTGCGCAATACACCGCACGCGGCGGCAGCTGCAGTTCATTGCCCTGCACCGTCCCCGCATCCGGGCCCGGCACAGCCACCTGCTGCCAGTTGCCCGCCGGCAGCGGATGGCTCACCGCTTCGGCCGACAGGTTGAAGGCCAGCAGGAGAGTTTCATCTGCAAGCATACGCTCGAACAGCAGCACTGGCTCGGCACTGTCCAGGAACCGGATGTCACCGTGCAGCAGGGCCGGCTGGGTACGGCGCCAGGCCAGGAAGCTGCGGAAGGCCGACAGCACCGAATGCGGATCCTGCGCCTGCACCGCCACGGCCGCCGCCTGGTGCTCGGCCGGGATCGGCAGCCACGGCTTGCCGGTGGTGAAGCCGGCCAGCGGCGCGTCGATCCACGGCAGCGGCGTGCGGCAGCCGTCGCGCCCCTTGAAGTTGGGCCAGAAGGTGATCCCATACGGGTCCTGCAGCGCCTCGAACGGCACTTCGGCCTCGGCCAGGCCCAGTTCCTCGCCCTGGTACAGGCAGACCGAACCACGCAGTGAACACAGCAGCGCCACCAGCATCCGCGCCAGGCGAGGGTCGGCCGGATGGCCACCCCAGCGGCTGACCGCCCGCTCCACATCGTGGTTGGACACCGCCCAGCACGGCCAGCCTTCGGTCATCGCCGCTTCCAGGCGCGAAACGGTGTCGCGGATGTAGGCCGCGCTGTAATCGTTGACCAGCAGCTCGAAGCTGTAGCCCATGTGCAGGCGGCCATCCTGGGTGTATTCGGCGGTGGTCGCCAGCGAATCCTCCGAGGAGATCTCGCCCAGGCTCACCGCCCCCGGGTACTCGTCCAGCAGGGCGCGCAGCTGCTCCAGGAACGGCAGGTTCTCCGGCTGGGTGTTGTTGTAATAGTGGTACTGGTAGGCGTACGGGTTGTCCGCGCTGAAGCCGCGGCCGACGCGCTTGTCGGCCGGCTTGGGCGGGTTGTCGCGCAGCTGCGCGTCATGGAAGCAGA
>NZ_JBFTNR010000809.1:0-1734 GCF_056665995.1 Stenotrophomonas sp. 05L44_2 | reverse complement strand
ACCCTGCGCAGCCCACAGCGACCGGGTGGCCCGGTCGCGGATGACGGAGTTCACGTGCCATGGCGCTACGGTGGCGACAGGCTCGTAGCAACATGGTGAACACACGTTGGCTGCGGCGTGAAGCCTGTGCGGCCGGGCGTGGCCGGCCTGCAGCCGTCAGGTTGCCGTGTATCGGCCATCGCTRCTCAGAGGCTGGCGTTGACCATGGCGCCTGCCGGTTGCTGTGGCATCGGCATGGAATGCCCGTTGCGCGGTGCAATGCGTTCGTGGGTGGCGGCCAGCACCTGGTTCACCCGATGGAGCGTGCCACGGCCACCGGGCTCGATACCGATGATGTAGACGAAGCGGCCGTCACAGCGCGACTGCGCCGATTCAAGCCCCTCGGTTTCAGAAATCACGCGCTTCAGTGCCTTCTCCCAAGCCCTGCCGGGGGGCGATGCCAGTTCCACCACCACCGCGGTTTCCCCGCAGTCCAGCGGCATCACTTCCACGCGCAGAATGCGCGGCGCCCTGCTGGTCTCGGTGCTACCCATTTTCAGTCCTCCTCGGCCAATGACGGCGGAAGTATCCACGTCCGGCGCCAAGGCGCCGTCAAGAATGGATGGCCGTTGCGTGCAGGCGCAGCGCGGGAGCCCCGTTGGCACGCCGTCCTCGCTGGCGCGCCACCCTCGTGGCAGGCACCAAACACGCCGCCGCAATCATGGGGTCAGCACGATCTTCCTGCATTCATCATCCTTCGCATCGAACATCGCATAGCCCTGTGCCGCGTCCGCCAGGCGCATCCGGTGGGAGATGATGTTGCCCGGGTCCAGCCTGCCCTCGACGATCGCGGTCAGCAGCTCCGGCATCAGTCCCTGGACGTGGGTCTGGCCCATCTTGAAGGTCAAGCCCTTGTCGAAGGCATCGCCCAGCAGGAAACCGTGGATGAAACCAGCATAGACGCCGGGAATGCTGACCACACCACCTCGGCGGGCGGCGGCGATGCACTGACGGATCGCGACCCCGCTGCTGCCTTCCAGTTTGACAGCCGTCAGCGCGCTTTCCAGTGCGCTGCCTTCCGCTTCAAAGCCGAYCGCCTCGATGCAGGCGTCCACGCCGCGGCCGCTGGTCTGACCGACGATGTAGTCGGCCGGATCATCCACCTTGCTGAAATCGATCGGTGTCACGCCGTAGGTGCGCTGGGCGAAGTCCAGGCGATAGGCAAGATGATCGACCATGAAGATCGTCTGGGCGCCCAGCAGGCGGCAGCACGCCGCGCTCATCAGGCCTACCGGGCCTGCGCCGAAGATCGCGACGGTCGAGCCAGGCTTCACCCCGGCATTGAGCGCCGCCTGGTAGCCGGTTGGCAGGATGTCGGACAGGAACAGGACCTGCTCGTCGGCGACGCCATCGGGGATGCGCAGCGGGCCGACATTGGCCTTGGGCACGCGCACGAACTCGGCCTGGCCACCGGCCACACCGCCGTACAGGTGGCTGTATCCGAACAGGGCTGCCGGCGGCAGCATGCCCTTGGCGTTCATTGCCGCGCCTTTTCCAGGGTTGGTGGTCTCGCAGGCTGCGTACTCCGCCAGGCGGCAGTGGAAGCAGTCGCCGCAGGCGATCACGAACGGAATCACCACTCTGTCGCCGGGGCGAACCTGGGTGACACCCGCGCCCACCTCTTCCACCACGCCCATGAACTCATGGCCGAGAACGTCCCCGCTGTGCAGGTCAGGGATCTTGCCTCGGTACAGA
>NZ_JBFTNR010000808.1:0-1739 GCF_056665995.1 Stenotrophomonas sp. 05L44_2 | reverse complement strand
CCGCCACACCTGTTGACCATCCTCGTCATTGCCCACGTAGAACGCGATGCGCCCATCCTCCTCGCGGCGAAGCGTCGGACTGAACGTGATGGTGTCCATTTCGCCGCCCTTGCCGATGAAGCGCATTTCACCGCCGCAGACAAAGTTCGAACCGGCCTGCTCTCCCAGCGCACCACAGTTCAGTGGCGAGGATTCGGCGCGGACCAACGGCTTTACCCGAGGCTGGATGCGCCTCTGGTCGGCCAGCTCGCAGAAATGGTCGGCGATGGTGTTGCGCATCTCGGCCTGTGAGGGCATCCATGCGGGGCAGCGGGACGCGTCGTCCTGGCAGCTGCTGGCCGGGGCGGTGGAGGCGGGCAGGGTGGACGGTGCTGCGATCGTCCCGGAAAGCGGCAGCAGGGAAGCTGCGATGGCAAGCAACAGGCGAGTGGAGACGGGCACGCGTATCTCTGGTCAGTTGAGCCCGGCATCGTAACGCAGGGCGCTGGCCATCATTCTCCTGGCGTCCCCGGCGGCAGGCTGTCATCACGCTCGTACCAGGATGGAAGCTCCAGCGCGTGGCTTTTGAGCATGGCCTGGATGCACGCGTGCGCCTGGCCTCTTTCTGCGTGCTCGCATTGGTCCAGAATCTCCGCAGCCAGCGTTTCAAACTGTGGCCAGAACTGCGCTGGATGGCGCGACCGCGCCAACCAGTGCATCAGCATCTCGGCCAGCGCATCAAGCTGCACCTGTATTTCAGGGCGCACGTTCATCCCGGGGCCGCACCCAGATCAAGCGCGACGCGGTAGTGATGGCCGTCGTCGCGCAGCAGGACGGTGAGGTCCGGCTGCAGCACGCCATCCACGTGCAGCGTGGGCTGGTCCTGCGCAGTGCGGGTCACCACGAACTCGTAGAAGCTGCGGCCGAAGCGGTAGCTCAGTTCGAATGACGGCCAGTGATCGGGCAGGCACGGTGCCAACGAAAGACGATCGCCCTGCCGACGTATGCCCAGCAGCGATTCGACCAGCAGGCGATACATCCAACCGGCCGAGCCGGTGTACCACGTCCAGCCGCCTCGCCCGACGTGCGGAGGCACGGCGTAGACGTCGGCTGCCAGCACATAGGGCTCGACGCGGTAGGTCTGGATCGCCTCCGGGTCCAGCGTGTGACTGAGCGGGTTGATCATGCCGGCCAGCTCCCAGGCACGCACCGCATCGCCCTGCTGTGCGAATGCCATGGCCGCCCACACGGCCGCATGGGTGTACTGGCCGCCATTCTCGCGCACGCCAGGTACGTAGCCACGAATATAGCCGGGGTCTTCCGGGGTCTGGTCGAAGGGCGGATCGAGCAGCTGGATCAGCTTGGCGTCCTTTCGCACCAAGTGCGTGTACAGCGAATCCAGCGCCTGCGAGGCACGTTCAGGCGCGGCGACGCCTGACAGCACCGACCAGCTCTGCGAAATCGAATCGATGCGGCATTCTTCGTTCTGTGACGAGCCCAACGGGGCGCCGTTGTCGAACCAGGCGCGGCGATACCATGCCCCGTCCCAGGCATGCTGTTCCAGGTTCTGGCGCAGGCTTTCGGCCTGCTGTTGGCACCACTCCGCACGGGGTGCATCGCCATGCGCGTTGGCCAGCCCGATGAAGCGGCGGAGCGTGTCATGCAGGAAGAAGCCGAGCCACACGCTTTCACCGCGCTGCTGGTCGCCGACGCGGTTCATGCCGTCGTTCCAATCCCCGCTGCCCATCAGTGGCAGGCCA
>NZ_JBFTNR010000807.1:0-1742 GCF_056665995.1 Stenotrophomonas sp. 05L44_2 | reverse complement strand
GACTGAAACCATGCCACGGGGCCGCCACGATGCTGCCCAGCGTCGCCGCATCCACGTGCCGGTTGGCCATCGTCCAGCGCGGGAACCAGCGGCTCGGGATCGGGCCTGCGGCAAGCTGGATGATGCTGCCGTGGCGACGCGCGTTGCCGATCCGCGCGTGCACCGAAGCCAGCCCATCCCGTGGGCCTTCGATGTACTGCAGGAAACGGCTGCCATCGAACATCAACGCCCCGGTCACCCCGGCCATGCGGTTGAACGCGGTCGCATCGGCCAGCAATGCATCGAGCTCGGGCACGTCCAGTCCCTCCCTGGCCGTGCTGACATAAGCGTACGCATGCAACGGCATGTCCATCACTCCCCTCCTGAGTGCAGAGGAATATGACAGGAAGCACGAGGACTTCAAGCGTTGGCTATTCCGGCGGCGACTCGACCTGATAACCGCGTTGCACCAGCGCATCCAGATAGCCCTCGCCCAGCAGCAGGCTGACCGGCACCGTCGCGAAGGTGCCTGGATGACGGCTCAGCGCCGCATCCACGCCCTGCAGCCAGCGCGTGCGTACCTGCTGCGGCATATCGCTCCAGCCGCGCCGGCGCACGAAGGCCGAATCCTGCAGCAGTTCGCGGCAGGTCTGGGCCATCGCCGAACCCGACAGCCGGCGCAGTGCCGCGACATCCCCCAGCGCCCAGGCGTTGGCGCGCTCGCGCAGCACCGGTGCCTGGAATTCCACCGTGTCGAGCGTGCGTTCGAAACACGCGCGGTCATCGACTTCGGTGGCCTGCAGCTCCTTCAACGTGCCACGGATGTCGTCGACCTTCAGCTTGACCTGCACGTCTTCCGGCTTCAGATCGTGCGCCTTGTACGCGCGCCCGAGTGCTTCCTTGACCTGCTTGCCATCACGCAGGCCGTTGCGCTTGAGGAAGGCCTGGTACAAGCGGCCGGAGGCCACCAGCGGACGGTCCTTTTCCACGCCACGGTCATTGCCTAGGTAGGTCTGTTTCAGGCCGAGCCAGCGCGCGTGCGTTGCCGGCGGCAGGATCTGGTCAAGCGTGCGCCCCTGCGGATCGCGCGCGGTCTTCAACGCCAGTGGCAGCAGGGTCAGACCCTTGAACACACCGATCTTCGCATCGAGGGCGAAACCCGGATCGCCCAGCACATGGTCGACGCTGGCAATGGTCCGCTCCACTTCGTCGGAGCGCCATTGCACACCGCTCGGCAACGGCGAGACCGTGCCCAGGATCCACAACACATGCCCCTGTGGAGCGGTGACCTTCCAGAGGCCGGGGCCGGGTTGTTCGCCGGTCACCTGCACCGTCGCCATGTCCACCACCGCCCCGGTGGGCGCAGGCCCCTGCTGCGCGGCGGCCGGGCCGATCGCCAGCATCAGCCCCAGCACGGCACTGCATCCGATCCATCGCCTGCCACGTGCACGCATATCGCCATTCCCGGGAACGTTGGCGGACTGTACCCAGCGCCGCGTCCGGTTGCGTAAAAGCCGTGTTAGCCGGCGGCAGCGGCGGCGATTCCGTTACAATCGGCGCGCGCTGCAGGCCCGGATGGCGAAACTGGTAGACGCATCGGACTTAAAATCCGCCGACCGCAAGGTCATGCCGGTTCGATTCCGGCTCCGGGCACCAACGGTTTCGGGCGATTTCTTGCAGCTCCCAGCGCTCCGCAATTTTCGACTTGCTCCGCAAAAGCGAGCTGGCCGTGCTCACACGCCCCGGCGCAGTTCCCTCAGACC
>NZ_JBFTNR010000806.1:0-1747 GCF_056665995.1 Stenotrophomonas sp. 05L44_2 | reverse complement strand
CATCGTGATTGGTGCCGATGGTGCGTGGTCGAAAGTCCGCGCTGCGTTGAGTGCGTGCCAGCCGCTGCCGACCGGCATTACTTTCTTTGAAGGATGGATCGCGCAGCCTGCGGCGGATATCGCGGGCATGGTGGGGCAGGGCAGCCTGTTCTGCTTTGGCGGTGAGGAGGCGCTGTTCGTGCAGCGCAACAGCGGCGATCGATTCTGCGTGTACGCGGCGCTGAAGCGGCCTTCTGATTGGCTTGATGCGCAGATCGCGCAACAAGGCATGCGCGCGCTGGTGACAGGCAGCTACACCGGCTGGGCACCGAACCTGCGGCGGCTGCTGGAGGCGTGCACCGACTTCGTGCGGCGGCCGATCTACAGCCTGCCGGCGGATTTCCGTTGGACACCGCGCAACGGCGTGACGCTGATCGGCGATGCTGCCCATCTGATGCCGCCGGTGGGCGTGGGCGTGAACCTGGCGATGCTGGACGCGTCGGATGTGGCGATGGCGTTGTGCGCGCAGCCGGATGCAGTGAGTGCCATTCGCCACGCCGAGTCTATTGTGCGTGAGCGCGCCAGCGCGCTGATGCCGGACGCCATTGACGGGTTCCAGCGCTGGTTCACTACCGAGGCGACTGCTGACCGCGGATGAGGCCGCTTGCAACGCTGGGACGGGAAGCACCTGCGTCACTGCGTCGCAGTCTCTCTGCAGGATGCGGTACATCGGTTCGGCGCTAGAGTGGGGGCTACCCCATCCAGGAAGGAGACACGCATGTACTACAGCAGTGGCAACTACGAGGCCTTCGCGCGCCCGCGCAAGCCAGCGGGCGTGGACAACAAGACGGCCTGGTTCGTGGGTTCGGGCCTCGCTTCGCTGGCCGGTGCGGCGTTCCTGGTGCGCGATGGGCGCATGCCCGGCGAGCGCATCACCATCCTGGAACAGCAGCAGATTGCCGGTGGCGCGCTGGATGGCCTGAAGGTGCCGGAGAAGGGTTTCGTGATCCGCGGCGGCCGCGAGATGGAAGACCACTTCGAGTGCCTGTGGGATCTGTTCCGCTCGATTCCGTCGTTGGAAATCGACGATGCCAGTGTGCTGGACGAGTTCTACTGGTTGAACAAGGACGACCCTAACTATTCGCTGCAGCGTGCCACGATCAATCGCGGCGAAGATGCGCATACCGATGGCTTGTTTACCCTGAGCGAGCAGGCGCAGAAGGACGTGATCGCGCTGTTTCTGGCCACCCGGCAGGAGATGGAGAACAAGCGCATCAACGAAGTGCTTGGCCGCGATTTCCTCGACAGCAATTTCTGGCTGTACTGGCGCACGATGTTCGCGTTCGAGGAGTGGCATTCGGCGCTGGAGATGAAGCTGTACCTGCACCGTTTCATCCACCATATCGGCGGGCTGCCGGATTTTTCGGCGCTGAAGTTCACCAAGTACAACCAGTACGAATCGCTGGTGCTGCCGCTGGTGAAGTGGCTGCAGGAGCGCGGCGTGCGGTTCCAGTACGGCACTGAAGTGACCGATGTTGACTTCGACCTGCAGGAGGGCCGCAAGCAGGCCACGCGCATCCACTGGACACGGGACGGCCAGGCCGGTGGCGTGGACCTGGGCGCGGACGATCTGGTGTTCATGACGATCGGCTCGCTGACCGAGAATTCCGACAACGGCGACCACCGCACCGCTGCACGCTTGAATGAAGGCCCGGCACCGGCGTGGGACCTGTGGCGGCGGATCGCGGCCAAGGATGCGGCGTTCGGA
>NZ_JBFTNR010000805.1:0-1751 GCF_056665995.1 Stenotrophomonas sp. 05L44_2 | reverse complement strand
GAGGCAAGGAAGGTGACCAGTTCGCCCACCGCGATCGGCTGGCGGAACACTACCTGGTCCACCGACAGGGTGACCACGTAGCGGCCGGCATAGCGGCTGGCGCAGGCATAGGCGACCTGGTCGAGCAGGCGCAGGATCGCGCCACCGTGGACCTTGCCGGAGAAATTGGCCATTTCCGGCGACATCAGCACGGTCATGGACAGCTGGTGGGATTTGAGTTCGGTCGACATGGGGCGATTGTATCGGCAACCACCGGCACTACCATCTGCCGGCCAACGGCCGGCACCTTCATGATGTCCGCAAACCGATGCATGGTTGCCGGCCAGCGGCCGGCACTACCGAAAGCAGAAGGGCCGCTTGCGCGGCCCTTCGTGTTTCTTACTTCAGCTTCGCATCGGCGCGCAGGGCGGCGGCGCGATCGGTCTTCTCCCAGGAGAAGGCCGTGGCGTTGACGGTCTCGCCCTCGCCGTTGATGTAGCTGAACTCCTTCGGCTTGCGGCCGAAGTGGCCATAGGCCGCGGTCTGCTGGTACATCGGGTGGATCAGGTCCAGCATCTTGATGATGCCGTACGGGCGCAGGTCGAAGTGCTTGCGGATCAGCTTCTCGATCTTGTCGTCGCTGATCTTGCCGGTGCCGAAGGTGGTGACCGAGATCGAGGTCGGCTCAGCCACGCCGATGGCGTAGGAGACCTGCACTTCGCAACGGTCGGCCAGGCCGGCGGCAACCACGTTCTTGGCGACGTAGCGGGCAGCGTAGGCGGCCGAACGATCGACCTTGGACGGATCCTTGCCGGAGAACGCGCCACCACCGTGACGAGCCCAGCCGCCGTAGGTGTCGACGATGATCTTGCGGCCGGTCAGGCCGCAGTCGCCCACCGGGCCGCCGATCTCGAACTTGCCGGTCGGGTTGATGTGGAACTTGGTGCCCTTGTGCAGCCACTTGGCCGGCAGCACCGGCTTGATGATCTCTTCGCGGACGGCCTCGATGAGGTCCTTCTGCTTGATGCCCGGGGCGTGCTGGGTCGACAGGACCACCGCGTCGATGGCCGAAACCACGCCGTTTTCATAGCGCAGGGTGACCTGGCTCTTGGCGTCCGGACGCAGCCAGGACAGCGGCGAGTTGCGCTTCTTGCGGATCTTGGCCTGCTGCTCGACCAGGCGGTGCGACAGGTGGATCGCCGCCGGCATGTAGCTGTCGGTTTCGTTGGTGGCATAGCCGAACATCAGGCCCTGGTCGCCAGCGCCCATTTCTTCCGGCTTCTTGCGGTCAACGCCCTGGGCGATGTGCGGGGACTGCTTGCCGATCAGGTTCAGCACGCCGCAGGTGGCGCCGTCGAAGCCGACGTCGGAGCTGTCATAGCCGATGTCCACGATGACCTTGCGGGTCAGCGCTTCCAGGTCGATCCAGGCGCTGGTGGTGATTTCGCCGGCAACGATGGCAACGCCGGTCTTGACCATGGTCTCGCAGGYCACGCGGGCGCGCTGGTCCTGGGTCAGGATCGCGTCCAGCACCGCATCGGAGATCTGGTCGGCAACCTTGTCCGGATGGCCTTCAGAGACCGACTCGGAGGTGAAGAGGTAGCTGGACATCAGGCKTAATATCCTTTGATTCGGATGGAAAGATGGGCGCGAATGATACACGGCAAGTCGCGCCGTTGCATTGTGCGCCACGGGGAGTTGCCGGTGGTTAAGTGATACACGGCAAGTCGCGCCGTTGCATTGTGCGCCACGGGGAGTTGCCGGTGGTTAAG
>NZ_JBFTNR010000804.1:0-1753 GCF_056665995.1 Stenotrophomonas sp. 05L44_2 | reverse complement strand
TCCATAAAGATGTCGTGCAACCAATTGATTCGCTTGGATTTCCTTCGGCGATAACCACGCGCGTCCGCTGGATGCTGCGTCGCCGCATGCTGGGCGTGGTTCAGCTGTGCTTTAGTTTGGATCGATCCACAGGGGAGGGCGGTCGAATCGAGATGGATCGATTCAACGCCCGGGATCGCCATCCGACCGCGCGTCCACCATCCAAGAGCAACCACCCATGGCTCAGTCCGTCCGCAACCGCCGTCATCTGCTGTCCCACGCCCTCGCCCTGGCCCTGCTGCCGTTCGCCGCTGGCGCACAGGAAGCGGCCCCGTCGCCCACCAAGGATCTTGATGCGGTCACCGTCACCGGTTCGCGCATCAAGCGTGCCAGCGTCGAGGGCCCGGCCCCGGTCAACGTGATCAGCGCCGCACAGATCCAGAAGGAAGGCTTCGTCACCGTATACGACGCTCTGAAGACCCTGACCGAGGCGACCGGCACGGTCGAGGCGGCATCGCAGTGGGGCTCACACACCCCCAACGCGAGTGGCCTGAACCTGCGCGGCATGGGCCCCAACCGCAGCCTGCTGCTGGTCAATGGCCGCCGCGTGGCCGACTATCCGCTGCCCTATGGCGGCGAGACCAATTTCTCCAACTACAGCAACATTCCGGCGGCGGCGGTCGAACGCATCGAAGTGCTGACTGGCGGCGCCTCGGCGATCTACGGTTCAGACGCCATCGCCGGCGTGGTCAATGTCATCCTCAAGACCAACTACGACGGCGACGAAGTGCGCGTGCGCGGCGGTACCTCCACCGAAGGCGGGCGTGACACCTGGGATCTGTCCTGGGCGGGCGGCAAGACCGGCGACAACTGGAGCGTGACCTACGCTCTGCAGTACACCAAGCGCGATCCGCTGTTCGGCCGTGACCGGCCGCAGATGGACGACGCCGACGATGCGCTGTACCCGTCCTGGAACATGGAGCAGCGCAAGGTCGGCTTCCGTCCCACCGCTGGCCTGGCGTTGATCGACCCCAGCAACGGCCAGCGCCTGGCGCCGCCCGACGGCACCTGCGAGAAATTCGCTGGCGAGTACTACACCGCCGACCGCTTGGTCTACAACTACAACGCCAATACGGTGAGCAACACCGGCCGCCTCTGCGGCATGAGCGCCGACTACGCCAACTGGCTGTTGACCGGAGGCTCGGAGAACCTGTCGGGCAACCTGTATGCCACCTTCGATTTCGGCAACGATCTGCAGGCCTGGAGCAACCTGGCGGTATACCGTTCCGAAGCGATCTGGGGCACCAATCCGCCGAGCGTGTCGCTGATCGACGATGCCAACGGTTACTACTGGGATGCCAACCGCAATCGCCCGGTGCTCGGCGTGCGCCAGTTCACCCCGAACGAAGTCGGTGGCCTGGACACGCTGCGAAATACCAACCGCGAGTTGTCGTGGGATATCAGCGCAGGCCTGCGCGGGCGCCTGGCCGATCGCTTCGATTGGAGCGCCACGGTCGGCCGTTCCTACTACCGCGTCGAGGAGCGGCAGAACGTGGTCGACGAGCAGAAGTCGTACGACTTCTTCCTCGGCCCACGGCTGGGCACCACCGGCGATGGCGAGGCGATCTACGCCTTGAACGAGTCGCGCTGGTGGAACCCGATCACCCCGGACCAGTACTTCCTCGGCCCACGGCTGGGCACCACCGGCGATGGCGAGGCGATCTACGCCTTGAACGAGTCGCGCTGGTGGAACCCGATCACCCCGGACCAGTAC
>NZ_JBFTNR010000803.1:0-1755 GCF_056665995.1 Stenotrophomonas sp. 05L44_2 | reverse complement strand
CTTGCAGACGATGCCGTAGTCGGGAATCGAGGTCGCGTCGGAGCCGGCGAACGGACCGGTCAGGCCGAAGCAGGGCACTTCACGGCCATCGGCCAGACGCGGCAGGTACTGGTCCTTCTGTTCCTGGGTGCCGTAATGCACCAGCAGTTCACCCGGGCCCAGCGAGTTGGGCACGCCGACGGTCGAACTGACCACCGAAGACACCGAGGCCAGCTTCTGGATCACCTTGTGGTGGGCCAGCGCGGAGAAGCCCAGGCCGCCGTAKYSCTTSGGAATGATCATGCCGAAGAACTTGTTCTTCTTGATGAAGGCCCACAGTTCCGGCGGCAGGTCGGCATGGACGTGGGTGATTTCCCAGTCGTTGACCATCGTGCACAGCTGTTCGACCGGGCCATCGAGGAAGGCCTGTTCTTCAGCGGTCAGCTGCGGCTTGGGGTAGTTCAGCAGGATGTTCCAGTCCGGATCACCGGTGAACAGTTCGCCTTCGAAGCCGACCGAGCCGGTTTCCAGGGCGATGCGCTCGGTCTGCGACAGCGGCGGCAGCACCTTGCGGAACACCTTCATCATCGGGCCGGTCAGCAGCGGCTTGCGGATGAACGGCAGCAGCAGCGGCACGACGATCACGGCCAGTATCGCGGCGGCGACGATCGTGGCGGTCTGGTTGACGTAGGGGATGAACCAGCAGGCCACCAGCAGGGCCACGCTGATCAGCGTCCAGGTCAGCAGGCGCATGCGGTGGTAGGCGACGAACGCGCCTGCCAGCAGCAGGGCGAGGAAGGGAATGACGAGGCTCATGAGCGTGCTCCGGTGACGTGCTCGTTTATGGCGGACGAAGCCGCAGCATCCGCTGCGGGCAACACGTCCAGATAGTCCAACACAGTAGCGGTAAAGGCGTCGTTGTCATCACCGGCGACCATGTGCGTGGCCTGCGGCAACTGTACGTGGCGTGCGTGTGGCGCCAATGCCAGGAATTCGGCCACCGTCTGCGGGGTGACCAGGTCGCTGCGGCCACCGCTGACCAGCAGCAGGGGGCACTTCACCTGGCGCGCSGCYTCGGCSAGYGCGTCCTGGTGCTGYTCGCTGTCRCGSGCCAGTTCGGCCACCAGGCGCGGGTCCCAGTGCCAGCGCCAGCGACCRTGGCCATCKTCGCGCAGCAGSGCGCGCAGTGAGTCKTCGGATTTGCGCGGACGATGCGGCACATAGGCCGAGATCACATCGGCAGCCTGCGACAGCGAGGCGAATCCTTCCGGATGCGCGGTCATGAAGGCGAGGATGCGCTCGACGCCAGCGGTATCCCAGCGCGGGGTGATATCCACCAGCACCATGGCCGAGAACAGGCCTGGCCAGCGTGATTCGGCCAGCAGGCCGAACAGGCCGCCCATCGAGGCAGCCACCAGCACCGGCGGTCGCGGTTGTTCGCCGGCCAGCACGATCAGGTCATCGGCGAACTGCTCACCGTGGTACGCCAGATCGGCCGCATTCCAGTCGGAATCGCCGTGCCCCCGGGCGTCGTAAGCCAGGGTCTGCAGGCCGGCAGCCGACAATGCCTTGGCCGTCGTCGTCCAGGCATGGCGGGTCTGGCCAAATCCATGCGCGAACAGTACGCGCCCGCGACGGCCCGAGGTGCTGGCGGTTGCAGCCAGCGAGGCACCGTGGGCGGCCTCCAGGCGCAGGTCATGGAATGCAGCGGGAGTAGGGGACATAACCATACTCGCTAGTATGGATGGGTTCGGCGGGATGTCAATACTGCACGGT
>NZ_JBFTNR010000802.1:0-1756 GCF_056665995.1 Stenotrophomonas sp. 05L44_2 | reverse complement strand
GTGTTCATGGTGATGGCTGCCACCGGAAAGAACTTTGATCGCATCACGCTCGGTTCGCTGATCCTGGCGCTGGGCTTGCTGGTCGATGACGCGATCATTGCCATCGAAATGATGGTGGTGAAGATGGAAGAGGGCTACAGCCGGATCAAGGCATCGGCCTATGCCTGGAGCCATACGGCGGCGCCGATGCTGGCCGGCACCCTGGTCACGGCCGTGGGCTTCATGCCCAATGGCTTTGCCCGCTCAACTGCCGGCGAATACACCAGCAACATGTTCTGGATCGTCGGCATTGCGCTGATCGTGTCGTGGGTGGTCGCGGTGTTCTTCACGCCCTATCTTGGCGTGAAGCTTCTGCCTGAACTGAAGGCCGTGGAGCGCGGCCACAGCAGTCTCTACGATACGCCGCGCTACAACCGCTTCCGGTCAATCCTGGCGCGCGTGATTGCGCGCAAGTGGCTGGCCGCAGGTTCGGTGATCGGCCTGTTCGTGCTTTCGGTGGCAGGCATGGGGTTGGTGAAGAAGCAGTTCTTCCCCATCTCTGATCGCCCGGAGGTACTGGTCGAGGTACAGATGCCCTACGGCACCGCCATCGAACAGACCAGCCTGGCGGCCAGGAAGGTGGAGAAGTGGCTGTCCGCGCAGGAGGAGTCGAAGATCGTCACGGCCTACATCGGCCAGGGCGCGCCGCGCTTCTACCTCGCCATTTCGCCGGAGCTCCCCGATCCCGCGTTTGCCAAGATCGTCGTCCGCACCGACAGCCAGCAACAGCGCGACGCGCTGAAGGCAAGGCTCCGCCAGGCAGTGGCGGAGGGACTGGCGCCTGAAGCACGCGTGCGCGTCACGCAGCTGGTGTTCGGGCCTTACTCGCCTTATCCGGTGGCCTATCGGGTCAGTGGCCCGGATCCGGATGTCATCCGGGGCATTGCGGCCAAGGTGGAGCAGATCATGCACGCCAGCCCGATGATGCGGACCGTGAACACCGACTGGGGCGTTCGCACGCCAACGTTGCACTTCACGTTGGACCAGGACCGCCTGCAGGCGATGGGCATGACCTCTGCGTCTGTCTCGCAGCAGTTGCAGTTCTTCCTCAGCGGGGTGCCGGTCACTGCCGTTCGTGAGGACATCCGCACCGTCGAAGTGGTTGCCCGATCTGGCGGGGATACGCGCCTGGACCCGGCGCGCATTGCCGATTTCACTTTGGTCGGCGTCGGTGGCCAGCGCGTGCCGTTGTCCCAGATCGGCGCTGTCGAAGTGCGCATGGAAGAGCCGGTACTGCGGCGGCGCGATCGCGTGCCGACCATCACCGTGCGCGGTGATATCGACGATGCCCTGCAGCCACCGGACGTATCGGCGGCCATCAGCAGGCAGCTTCAGCCACTCATCGCCTCGCTTCCCGAGGGGTATGCCATTGCCCAGGCCGGCGCCATTGAAGAGTCCGGCAAGGCGATGAGCGCCATGCTGCCGCTGTTCCCGATCATGCTGGCGATCACCTTGCTGATCATCATCCTGCAGGTGCGCTCGATCTCCGCAATGATCATGGTCTTCATGACCAGCCCCCTCGGCCTGATCGGCGTGGTCCCGACCCTGCTGTTGTTCCAGCAGCCGTTTGGCATCAACGCCCTGGTTGGACTGATTGCATTGTCGGGCATCCTGATGCGCAACACGCTCATCCTTATCGGTCAGATCCACGAAAACGAAGAAGCCGGGATGGAAACCTTCCACGCGATCATCGAGGCGACGGTTCACCGGGCGCGCC
>NZ_JBFTNR010000801.1:0-1760 GCF_056665995.1 Stenotrophomonas sp. 05L44_2 | reverse complement strand
GGTCACGACCGTTGGTCGTGACACTCCACCCGCCCTCCCCCCATCGATCGCACCTGCCGATGCCGTCCAACCACCATCGTGCAGCGCAAAATGACACCGGTTTCCTGTCTGGCTAGAATCGACCGTGAACCGTGCCGGGGCCGAACCATCGGCCCGCCCCCTGCTCTGGAGAAGCCATGTACTGCAAGACCCATTACGCCACCCATCCCGACGCCATCAAGGGCGCCAGCAACGATCAGCTGCGCGAGCTGTACCTGCTCGATGGCCTGTTCAACGCCGATGCGGTGACCCTGAAGTACACCCACTACGAGCGCTTCGTGCTGGGCGGTGCGGCGCCGGTCAACGGCCCGCTGTCGCTGCCGGCGCAGACCGAACCGGCGTCGGCCGCTGGCCATCCGTTCCTGGAGCGTCGCGAGCTGGGCATCATCAACGTCGGCAGCGGCACCGGTACGGTCACCGTCGATGGCACCGTGTACACGCTGGGGCCGAAGGATGGCCTGTACGTGGCGATGGGCAGCAAGGACGTCGTCTTCGCTTCGCAGGACGCCGCCAACCCGGCGCAGTTCTACCTGGCCTCGACCCCGGCGCATGCGCGCTTTGAAACCAAGCAGCTGTCGATCAAGGACGCGGTGGCACTGGATCGCGGCGCGCTGGAAACGAGCAACGAGCGCACCATCTACCAGTACATCGTGCCGGCCACCTGCCAGTCCTCGCAGCTGCTGCTGGGCCTGACCGTGCTCAAGCCGGGCAGCGTCTGGAACACCATGCCGCCRCACCTGCACGACCGCCGCAGCGAGGTCTATTTCTACTTCGACCTGGGCGACAGCGACCGCGTCTACCACTTCATGGGCGAGCCGGACGCACAGCGCCACATCGTCATCCAGAACAACGAAGCGGTGGTGTCGCCGCCGTGGTCGATCCACATGGGCGCCGGCACCAGCAACTACGCCTTCATCTGGGCGATGGGTGGCGAGAACCTGGATTACACCGACATGCACGTGCTGGACATCTGCCAGCTCAAGTAAGCGCCGGGCGGCCACCGCGCACGCCGTGCCGGTGGCCACCTGCCCCGCATCACGCACGCCTCTACCAAGGAACGCATACGCAATGACCAATCCCTTCAGCCTGGAAGGAAAAGTCGCTCTGGTAACCGGTGGCAATACCGGCCTGGGCCAGGGCATCGCAGTGGCGCTGGCTGCCGCAGGCGCCGATGTCGCCGTGGCCGGCATCGCCCCGCCCACCGAAACCATCGAGAAGATCACCGCGCTGGGCCGCCGCTGCCTGGCGGTGGAAGCCAACCTGATCAGCATCGAGCCGGTCGAGCGCGTGGTGCGCGAAACGCTCGAAGGCCTGGGCGGGCTGGACATCCTGGTCAACAACGCCGGCCTGATCCGCCGCGCCGACGCGGTGGATTTCAGCGAGCAGGACTGGGACGACGTGATGAACGTCAACATCAAGTCGGCCTTCTTCATCTCGCAGGCTGCCGGCCGCCACTTCATCGCCCAGGGCAGCGGCAAGATCATCAACATCGCCTCGATGCTGTCGTTCCAGGGCGGCATCCGCGTACCGTCGTACACCGCCAGCAAGAGCGGCATCGCCGGCATCACCCGCCTGCTGGCCAACGAGTGGGCGGGCAAGGGCGTGAACATCAACGCGATCGCACCGGGCTACATGGCCACCGACAACACCGCCGCGCTGCGCGCCGACCAGGACCGCAACAAGGCGATCCTCGAGCGCATTCCGGCCGGCCGTTGGGGTAC
>NZ_JBFTNR010000800.1:0-1760 GCF_056665995.1 Stenotrophomonas sp. 05L44_2 | reverse complement strand
GTCCTGCGGCACGATCAGCGACAGGCGGCTGTCGTCGGCAGTCAGTTCCAGCACCGGCAGCGGTGCGTCCTCATGCGCGCGGTTGAGCAGGACCGCCAGGCGCAGCAGGGCAGCCAGGCGCCGTGCGGTCAGCAGCAGGCGTTCGGGAATGGCATCGAAGGCGGTCTTGCTGATGCCGCGGCGGTGATTGCGCACCAGCGTCGCCAGCATCTGCTGTTCCTGCCGCGAGAAGCCGGCGATATCCGAGTTTTCCAGCACGTAGCTGCCATGCACGTGGTAACCGCTGTGGGCGATCATCAGCCCCAGCTCATGCAGGCGTGCGGCCCAGCCGAGCATGCGTGCGTCATCGGCATCCAGCTTCCAGCGCTCCTGCACCTGCTCCAGCAACGACAGTGCGGTGTCCTGAACGCGGCCGGCCTGCACCGTGTCGATGCCATAGCGATGGGTGAGGGCGGCCACCGATTCATCGCGCGGGTCGTTGTCGCCGGCACGGCCAAGGATGTCATAGAGGATGCCCTCGCGCATCGCGGCCTTGCTGACCAGCAGCTTCTGCAGGCCCAGCGCTTGGAAGGCGGCCTCCAGCACCAGGATGCCGCCGGCGATGATCGGGCGGCGATCGCTGGACAGGCCAGGCAGCACGATGTCGTCGATCTTCTTGGCCTTCAGCAGCTCATCGCGGAGCTGCGGCAACGCCTCGGCGGTGATCGCACCCTTGCTCAGCTTCATCGTCGCGCAGATTTCGCTGATGGCCTTGTGGGTACCAGACGACCCCAGTGCTTCCTGCCAGCCCAGCGCGCGGTATTTGCTGGCGAATGGCTGGAACTCCCGGCCAATCTCGGCCAGTGCGTCCTTCCAGCGCTTCTTGCTGAGTTTGCCGCCCGGGAAGAAGCGACGGGTGCTGGCGATGCAACCGGCCTGCAGGCTCTCGCGCTCCAGGGTCTGCATGCCCTTGCCGATGATGAACTCGGTAGAGCCGCCGCCGATGTCGATCACCAGGCGATGCTGGTCGGGCTTGGGCGGTTGCGCATGGGCCACGCCCAGGTAGATCAGGCGCGCTTCCTCGCGGCCACTGACCACTTCGATGGCGTGCCCGAGCGCGGTTTCGGCCGGCATCAGGAACGCCTGCGGCGAGCGCAGCTGGCGCACGGTGTTGGTGGCCAGAGCACGCACGCGATGCGGCGGGACGTTGCGGATGCGCTGGCCGAAGCGGGCCAGGCACTCCAGCGCGCGCTGTCGCGCTGCTGCGGAGAGTCCGCCCTTGCCGTCCAGGCCGTCGGCCATGCGCACGGTTTCGCGCAGGCGGTCGATCACCCGCAGCTGGCCAAGCGTGTAACGCGCGATGACCATGTGGAAACTATTGGAGCCAAGGTCGATGGCGGCCAGCAGGTCGCCATCCTGCAATGCGGGCGGAGTCGTRGTGGTATGCGGCATGGGCGAATGTTAGCCGAAGGGGCGGTGAACTCGTCACCGCGCGGCCTTCACATTTTGGAGGGGGAGTGCGGCAGGGCTGCGCCCTGCACCCGCCGAAGCGGTAGTGCCGACTGCTGGCCGGCAACCTCAACGTAACAGCAACAGCAACAGCAACGGCAACAGCTGGCTTCCTGTGGGATGGCGGGGTGGGTCCGGTTGCGGGGGACGCCGTAAACCCCCAGACCGGCCCAGCCGCTGGCGGCTGTGCGTTCGGGCGCTTGCGAAGCAGTGCTTCGCAAGCAAAGCGCCCTCACCCTTGGGGGCAAGCAAAGCGCCCTCACCCTTGGGGG
>NZ_JBFTNR010000799.1:0-1762 GCF_056665995.1 Stenotrophomonas sp. 05L44_2 | reverse complement strand
GCACGCGGCAGCAACGCCGTGGCCCAGTATTCCCCCGGCGTGGCCGAGCAGTATGGCGATCTGGCGCGGGTTCCGGAGCCGCTGCTGCTGTGGTTCCACCACGTGCCGTGGAATCACCGCATGGCTTCGGGGCGGACGCTGTGGGACGAACTGGTCGGGCGCTACTCGCGGGGGGTACGGCAGGTGCAGGGCATGCAGGCCACCTGGGCGGGGCTGCAGGGCAAGGTGGATGCGCAACGGCATGCGCAGGTCACGGCCTTCCTGCGTATCCAGCAGCGCGAAGCACAGTGGTGGCGCGATGCCAGCGTGGCGTACTTCCAGTCGGTGAGCGGCAGACCGTTGCCCGCAGGCGAAGCCGCGCCGCCGCATCCGCTGGTCTGGTACCAGGCCCTGCAGTTTCCCTCCGCGCCAGGAGATGGCCGATGAAGCCGACGTCGTGGGTGGGATGGCTGCTGCTGGTTGCCATGGGCGGCTGCGCCACGCGTGCAGCGGCACAGGAACCAACGATGGCGCTGCTGCATCCGCTGTTCCAGGATCACGCCGTGCTGCAGCGTGACCGGCCGATTCCGGTATGGGGCCAGRCCACGCCGGGCGCCCCGGTTTCCGTGGCGTTTGCCGGGCGCGCTGTCAGCACGCACGCGGCTGGCGATGGCCGCTGGCACGCAACGCTGCCGCCTGCCGCAGCCGGCGGACCTTACGAAATGTCGGTCCGGTCCGGGCATGCCAGCCAGATCGTGCGCGACGTGCAGATCGGCGATGTCTGGTTGTGTTCCGGGCAGTCGAACATGGAGCTTCCGGTGTGGCGCGCGCTTGATGCAGGCAGCGAGATCGCCTCCGCTACGGAACCGGGGATCCGCCTGTTCACCGTGCCGAAGGCGGCGGCGGTTTCACCGCAGAGTGATTTTTCCGCATCTGTGGCATGGCGCCCCGCGTCACCGGACACCGTGCGTGACTTTTCCGCCGCGTGTTTCTACTTTGCGCGTGAACTGCGCAGGACCGTCGACGTTCCGATGGGGCTGATCCAGGCAGCGTGGGGCGGCTCGCGTATCGAGGCCTGGACCAGCAGCAATGCCCTGCGCATGCAGGGTGGCCTGGGCCCAGCGCTTGACGTGCTCGCGCTGTACGCGCGTGATCCGGCGGCGGCAAACGAACGTTGGGGCCAGCAGTGGCAACACTGGTGGACAACACGCGCCGATGCCGCCGCCGCCGATGCACCTTGGCAGCCAGGCAGCGACAGCCGTGGATGGCAACGCGCCCCTGCCACGCTCGGGGCGTGGGAGCGCTGGGGTGTGCCAGCGCTGGCCGGCTACAACGGCATGGTCTGGTACCGCACCCAGGTGACACTGAGCGCCGACCAGGCCGCCAAGCGCGCACAGCTCGAGCTCGGCCCCATCGACGAGACGGACATGACCTGGGTGAACGGCGTGGCCGTGGGCAGCCAGTACGGTGCGGGCGAGCGGCGAACCTATGCGCTGCCAGCCGGATTGCTGAAAGCCGGCGCCAACACCGTGGTGATCAATGTCCTGGACACCTACGGTGAGGGCGGCCTTGCAGGGCCCGCGAGCGCGCACGCCATCGGCCTGGATGACGGTACGCGCATCGAGCTGGATGCCCGCTGGCAGTACCGGGTGGCGCCCGGCGCACAGGCGCCGCCGCTGGCACCGTGGCACGCCGCCACGGGACTGTCGACGCTGTACAACGGCATGATCGCGCCGCTGGGTGCCTATGGCCTGCGCGGCATGCTGTGGTACCAGGGTGAATC
>NZ_JBFTNR010000798.1:0-1764 GCF_056665995.1 Stenotrophomonas sp. 05L44_2 | reverse complement strand
AAGCACGACAACATCGAGCTGGACGACGCGCCGGCCGACGCGCAGAAGTCGCACAAGACGCTGTGCACCATCGAGGATGCCGACGGCGAGCACGAGATCCTGCGCGACAACATGCCCTTCGCCAATCCGGGGCGCGGCGAGTACGGCACCTACTTCATCGGCTACACGCGTCGGCTGTGGGTGATCGAGAAGATGCTGGAGCGGATGTTCATCGGCAATCCCGCGCCGCTGCATGACCGCATCCTCGATTTCTCCACCGCGACCACCGGCGTCACCTTCTTTGCGCCCTCGCGCAAGGTGCTGGCCGACCTGGGCGACTGATCACGCCGGGTGGGGGCAGCCAGGTAGATCCACGCCATGCGTGGATGGATCAACCGGTTGCCCGGAACAGCCACGCATGGCGTGGCTCTACTGCGCCGCCATCTGCCTGTCATCTACGGCGCCGACCATGACGCGTTGGGATGGACGTGGAGACGTGGGTGATGGCTTCTGCAGGCAACAAGCGCACCTCGCGCCGTGGCTGGCGCCCGTTGGCATGGTTGCTGGGCCTGTTGGCGCTGGGGAGCGCCAGCGTGTCCGCACAGGACGCGCCTGCGCATTGGATGGCCTATGCCGCCTCCGTCAGCGGCGAGTTGCAGCAGCGTCTGCAGCAGGAGCAGGATCCGCACGCGCAGCGCCTGCTGGCCTGGCTGCAGGAGCATCCCGATGCGCCGGCGCCGTTGGTGGTGAGCGTGTGGATCGCCGGCGATGGCGCCATCTCGAAACTGGAATTCGACAGCCTGGGTGATGCACGGGTCGATGCCGATCTGCGTGCGGCGCTGCAGGCCACGCCGTTGCCGGCGGCGCCGCCGAAGGACATGCGACAGCCACTGCGATTGGGGCTGACCCTTACCCAGTAGATCCACGCCATGCGTGGATGCCGGGCATCGGTAGACGCCAACCTTGGTTGGCGCTCACCTGCCGACCAAGGTCGGCATCTACCAAACGCAGCCACGCATGGCGTGGCTCTACTGCGCAGGTACTGCCTGCGGCTCGCGCGCGGCGGCGCGCCACGCCCGCAGCCCGAACAATGCCAGGCCCAGGAAGAACACGTACAACGCAGCAGTCACGTGCAGCGATTTGAACAGATAGGCGCCCACGTAGACCACGTCCACCRCGATCCACACCCACCAGCAGGCCGTGTGCCGGCGTGCCTGCCACCATTGCCCGACCAGGCTCAGTGCGGTCAGCATCGCGTCCAGCCACGGCAACGCTGCATCGGTGAAGGTGTGCATGCCGGCGCCAAGCGCCACGCCGCCACACAGGCCGATGGCCAGGTCGCGCAGCAGCTTGCCGCGCGCCAGCGGCACGATGCGGATGCTGCCTTCATCGGCGGCGTGCTGGCGCCAGTTGATCCAGCCGTAGACCAGGAAGCCACCAAAGGCAACCTGCAGCAGCGTGTCCGAGTACAGCTTGGCTTCGGCGAACACCACGCCGTACAGCGCGACCGACAGCAGGCCGACCGGCCACGCGGCCAGCCGTCGCTTTGCCATCAGCCACACCCCGAGGATGCTGAAGAGCGCGGCAGTCCACTCGAGCGCGACGCCGCTCACAGCGCGAACGTCACCGACAGGCGCGCCTGTCGCGGCGCACCCGGGAACAGGTAGTAGTCACCGCCGCTGCTGCCGGTGTCGCGCCAGTAGAAGCGGTTGAACAGGTTGTCCACCGACAGGTTCCAGCTGACCGCACGGTCGTGCAGGCGGTGCTGGAAGCGCAGGCCGGCGT
>NZ_JBFTNR010000797.1:0-3031 GCF_056665995.1 Stenotrophomonas sp. 05L44_2 | reverse complement strand
CTACAGCGCCCTGAACTACCTGCGGCGCCTGCCCATCCATGGGCTGAAGCTGAGCCAGCTGTTTGTCGAAGGCATTCCCCGCAACCGTTCGGATGTGGCGGTGTGCGAGGCGGTCTGCGCGATCGCGCGCAGCCTGGGGCTGGGCGTGGTCGCCGAAGGCGTGGAGACCGAGCCACAACGGCAGTGCCTGCTCGACCTGGGGGTGACCGTCGGCCAGGGTTTCCTGTTCGCCCATGGCCTGCCCGCCGCCGACTTCGAGCGTCGCCTGCGCCGCGCCCGCGAACTGGGCTGAGGCCGGCGGCGCAGTGCACAACGGCGGCTGCCGTCGCTTCCGTTAGAATCGGCGGTTCTTGAACCTGCAGGACCGTGCAATGCAGCTGTCTTCCGTACGTGCCGTGATCACTGGCGGCGTCTCCGGCCTCGGCCTGGCCGTGGCCCAGCACCTGGTTGCCAAGGGCGGCAAGGTCGCCCTGTTCGACCTCAACGACGCCAAGGGCGCGGCCGCTGTTGCCGAGCTGGGGCAGGACAACGCCCGCTATTTCAACGTCAACGTCAGTGATGAAGCGTCCGTGTCGGCGGCCATCGACCAGGCCTGCGATTTCCTCGGCGGCCTGAATGTCGCCATGAACTGCGCCGGCATCCTCGGCGCTGGCCGCGTGCTGGGCAAGGAAGGCCCGATGCCGCTGGCCGGGTTCCAGGGCACGGTGATGGTCAACCTGGTCGGCAGCTTCAATGTCGCCAAGGCCGCAGCCAACCGCATGCAGCACAACGAGGCCGGCGTGGACGGCGAGCGCGGCGTCATCATCAACACCGCCAGCGTTGCCGCCTACGAAGGCCAGATCGGCCAGGCCGCCTACTCCGCCTCCAAGGGCGGCGTGGTGGCGATGACCCTGCCGATGGCCCGCGAGCTGTCGCGCTTCGGCATCCGCGTCAACACCATCGCGCCGGGCGTGTTCTGGACGCCGATGGTCGATGGCATGCCCGAAGCCGTGCAGGAATCGCTGGCCGCCTCGATCCCGTTCCCGTCGCGCCTGGGCAAGCCGGAAGACTTCGCCAGCCTGGTCGGCCACATCCTCGGCAACACCTACATCAACGGCGAGACCATCCGCCTGGACGGCGCCACCCGGCTCGCTCCGAAGTGATTCCCCCCGGGCGCCGGGACGGCGCCCTCCCCCAACGACCAACATCATCATGAAAGCCAACGACATCAAGAAGGGCAACGTCGTCGAGTTCAACAACGGCGTCTACCAGATCCGCGACATCCTGCTGCGCCGCCAGTCCACCTACTCGTACAAGGACGGCGATGCGTTCGTGTTCCTGGACGACGAGGACTACACCCCCTACACCCTGGACGCGGACGTGATCGGCGATGACGCCGGCTACATCACCGACGGCCTGACCGGCATCTACGTGCAGGTGATCGACGAGCAGCCGGTGGCCATCCAGCTGCCGGCCTCGGTGGTGCTGGAAGTGATCGAGACGCCGCCGGAACTGAAGGGCGGCACCGCCACCAAGCGCCCGAAGCCGGCCAAGCTCAACACCGGCATCGAGATCATGGTGCCGGAGTACATCGTCAACGGCGAGCGTGTGCTGGTGAACACCGCTACCGGCGAATTTGCCGGCCGTGCCGATTAACCGCGCTGCGCTGATCGCCTGCCTGTCCCTGCTCGTGGCGTGCTCGCCGCGCGCAGCGGACAGCACCGGTGACGTCGCCGCGGACGCGGTGACGCAGCCCGCCGCAGCGGACACCGCTGCCGCTGCGGTTGCACCGGCTGCAGATGAAGCAGATGCTGTGGCGACGCTGGCAGGTAGCCCCGAGGAGGAGCAACAGGCGCGGGCTGCCGCCGGTTGCAGCGTCCCCGACGACGTCGCTTTCGTGCAGGACATCCGCATCTACTGCGGCATGCCGGCCGATGTGCAGGCCTTCATCGAACGGGAGAACAGCTGCCAGCATTTTGCCGGCGAAGAACCCTACGACGACGCCCGTCGTCGCGAGCTGGAGGCCGCCATCGCCAGGTTCTGCGACGATCGAGAGAAGATCTTTGCCGACCTGGTGGCCCGCCATCGCGATGACTGCGCGATCCGGCAGGCGTTGATCGGCGTGAACCTGCGCTACGACCTGTCCCCCGATCTGGATCTGAAGCCCTGCGAGGGCTGACGCAAAAAAGGGGACGGAGGGGATGACGTCGTTCATGGCACAAACAACGTCATCCCCTCCGTCCCCTTTTTCTTATTTGCCGCCGAAGTTGCCGCAGCCGTGGTACTGGCGCGTGCCCACGGCCAGCATCGCCTTGGCTTCGAATGTCTCGCCACTCATGCCGTCCTGGCAGGTGGTGCGCTGGAAGCTCAGCTTGATGTCGGTGCCATCCGCCGCCTTGCCCACCCAGCCATCCGCACCCTCGGTCGGTTTGGCGACGGTGAAACGGCGCTCGCCGTAATCCACGTCCACCTGCAGGCCCGGCGTATCGCCGTCGACGACGGCAAGCCAGCCCGGCTCGTTGCCGGTGGCACGGAACGCCGCGTTGCCGGCACTGCCATCGCCCTCGGTCGCTTCCACCGCGCCACACTCGCGGTCCGCCTCGCCCTTCAGGCTGAGCAGCGCTTCGTCACTGCCACGGGTCCAGAAGCTGTTGCCCTTGCCGTCGCCATACTTCGCACCGGAGGCCGCACGTTCGGAGGACATCGCGAAACTGCGCCCGCCAATCACAACCGTCGCTGCGTCCTCTCCGTTGAAGGTCGCGCGCACATCAAGGTCGCCGCAGCGATAGAGGGTTTCGTTGCCGGCGCCTTTGCCGCCGCCATCAGCGTCGGCGGCCACCGGTGCCGGTGCCGGCGTTGCGGCCGCATCGCCTGCATTACTGGCGGCCGGCGCCTGGGCCGGCTGGCAGGCGCTCAGCGCGAGGCCGAGGGAGGCAGCCAACAGACTGGGAATTACACGCATGGCTCGACTCCTTGTCGAAACTACAGAGACCCTGGACCCTACCATCTGCACGCAAACGGGGCCTGAAAGCCGCATGACCCTGTTCAGCCT
>NZ_JBFTNR010000796.1:0-1769 GCF_056665995.1 Stenotrophomonas sp. 05L44_2 | reverse complement strand
CGTGTCGATGGTGCGAAGACCGACTTTTGCATTCCTGGCGATCTAGATGCGACGCCTTCCCGGCGGGGTCATGAGGATCCTGTGGCCGGCGGCTTTACCCTGCATGGCTGTTACTCCAGCCATAGCGAGGCTTGTATCGGCCCCGGTAATTTGATCTCGGTAGCGGTGGTAGCCAAATCTTACTTTCCTGGAAGAAGGTTTGGCGACCTCCCCCAAGGATCCCATCTGCGTACGAGCGCTATTGAAGGCTGGCAAGACGCGAAGATGCTGGAGAAAGGATTGCTTGCCGTTCCCGACGGCGGCGACAAGAGCCACATTTTCGTATGGCGCTCGAGTGCACGTGGCGCAACACAACCCATGGATGACGATGAGCTAATGGCATCCTGCGACACGTTGGGCAGTGTTTCCTGCAATCGTGTGCTCCATGGCGACGACTTTGGCGTCACTTACTCCTTCTTCACAGACAATGAAATTCCGGGTGACTTCGGTTCATTAGACAAGCAAGTCCTGAATGAGATTGAGCGGATGAGATGTAGAAGATAGGACTCCGGCTCGGCCAAGCCGCCAGTGATGTTGCAGCGGCAGGCCTTTCGCGTCGTTCATCTCAATCCGTGACCTGGCGCCGGAAATTAAGTGGGAGTGGAGTAAGACGGAACTAATGCGGGTACGGCGGCACATTCTAGCGAGAAGCGCACCCCCCCCCTACCCTCGATAAACATCCCTTATCGCTAGTCCGCGATCTCAGATGCACAACACTTCCCTGCCTGGCGCTTGCCAGAACCTAGCCCTATTTCGCAGCAGGAACAGGCGTCACACCCTTTCGCACAATCTCCAACCTCCCAACATCGCCAACAGGCACAAGCACGGCTGCTTTCCGCGCTGGGTGCCATAGCGCATAGCTATCACCAAGCCGACCAATCAGGCTAAGGCCGCCCTGCACCTTTCCATCAACAGTCACAGCCGTCACGTGCTTGCCGCCCCCAGAGGAAACCGTCGCGGCACGCCCGGAACCAAGCATGCTTGACACTATCGAGACATAGACCAGCATTACCAAGGCATAGATCAGCCAAGGGGAATCCTTCACCGTCGCGGGCACCACCGGCGAAAGTTGCACGATCAGCGCACAGATGATTGTCAGAAGAAGCCGTATCAGAAGAGGCCACGTGTTCGACCACCAAAGCAGCAGCCCCAAGCCAGTGAAGAAAAGCAGCGGAAACAACCATGCGAACAGCTTGCTTTTGGCGCTGCCGCTCGTCACCTTTATCTCCACCCAGCCGCTAAACAGCAAGGCCACCAGCATGAGAAACAACACCATGCCGATGCCGGCCAGGCCAGCCAGGGCCAGTTCGCTCACGGCAACAAACTGAAAGGGATCAAGGCCAAAGTGGCCCCAGTACGCCTTCAGATAGAGCGCGCCTTGAATCAGGCCAAACGTGACGACAGCCGAACCCCAGCCAGCCACATCGGCCATCGTTAGCCCTTTTTGCGTACTTTCCATGTACTCCCCCTTTCAAGCGCCCCTGACGCATCCCGGATAGTGCCATGGCGGTAAGCGCGGCGTCAGCCACGCAGTGCACTCTGATTGCAGCGGACGGGCGCCCTGAAGGGCCATCAAGAGACTCGACCCGTCCATCCCTTTGTCGCGTCTGCCCTACTTCCGGCCAGAGCATGTCGGTACCGGCACGAAATATGCGGGCCAACCGCCACCGCCGGCAGCCCTTGCAGGCAAAGCCTCTAGCGCCCTTCCCCGCCATGCAACGATTCTGAAA
>NZ_JBFTNR010000795.1:0-1772 GCF_056665995.1 Stenotrophomonas sp. 05L44_2 | reverse complement strand
GTATTGCCGAGCGGATACAGCTTGCCCTCGATCTTGATGTACACCGGCGCGCCGGTGGTCAAGAACATGTCCGAAGCGTTCTTTTCGGTCATCAGCTTCAGGAAGTAGCCGATATCCATTGCGAATTTTCCCCAACGAAACTGCCGGTGCCCGTTGCAAGCACGGTACCGGCTTGACGACAATGGCCGCGAACCGACAACCGGTACGGCCTCCCCAATGAAACGACTTAGCTTCGCACGAATGCGCCACAGCCTGTATGTGATGGCGTTTGCATTCGCACTCTCTGCTCCCGCCTGGGCGCAGGATGGCGCGTTGGAACTGGCCCAGGCCCGGCAGGCGGTGGACAAGGCCACCCAGGCCGACGCCGACCAGTACGCCCCGGACCTGATCGGGTTGGCCCGCCAGGGGCTGGAGCAGGCCCAGCGTGCCGCCGGCGACCGCCGCGAGCGCAAGAACGCACCGGCGCTGGCCCTGCGTGCCACCGTTGACGCCGATCTGGCCCGTGCCCGCAGCGAGGAAGCCACGGCGACCGCACAGCTGCAGCTGCGCCGCAACGAGGTCAACCAGCTGCAGCGCCAGTTGTCGACCGGGGAGGACCGCCGATGAAGACGATTTCCGCGCTGACCCTGGCTACGCTGCTGGCCCTGCCGACGCTGGCACTGGCCGCTGACAACCCGATGGTGGGCCAGCTGAGCCAGCGCCTGATGGCGATCCAGGCCAATCCGGACACCGCCGAACTGGGCGCCTTCGAGCGCATGCAGGCGCAGCAGGCCATCGCCACCCTGGAAAAGGCCAAGCGCCGTGACCAGGAGCTGGCCACCTACCTGGCCGAGCGCCGGGTCGAGATCGCCGAGACCGCCGTGCGGGCTGCGCTGGCCGCGCGCGAGGTCGACCGCCTGGAGCGCACCCGCGGCGACCTGCTGATCGAGGCCAGCCGCCGCGATGCCGCCCGCGCCCGCCAGGAGGCCGAACAGCTGCGCATGCAGGCGCAGATGCAGGCAGAAGAGGCCGAACGCCTGCGCCAGGCGGCCGAGGCCGAGACCCTGGCCCGCCAGGATGCCGAGAACGCCCTGACCAGCGTGGCCGGCAAGCAGCAGCAGCGCCTCAGCTCGGCCCAGCAGAACGCGGCCAAGCTGGCCCGTGAGGAAGCCGAGCTGGTGTCCGGGCAGAAACTGCCGGGCTCGAAGTTCGATGGCCGCGGCGAGGTCTTCACCTTTGCCGGTGACGCGTTTGCGGCCGGGGCCTCGAGCCTGTCCGGTGGCGCCCGCAACCAGGCCAAGGCCCTGGCCGAGTACGTGAACATCGGCAAGAAGGGCAGGATCCGCATCGAAGCCTATGACAGCGCCAATGGCGTCGGCCAGAAGCGCGCCGAGGCACTGCGCGACGCGCTGGTGTCGGCCGGTGTCGCCAGCAGCCGTATCCAGGTTGCTGGGAAGAAGGCCGCCTCCACCCGGGCCCGCTCGGCCGAGGTCGTCATCGCGCCGTAATTGATTGATATTGTTTGTTTTTCGTTGTGTTGAGTATTCAGCCTGAACCCCGCCTCGGCGGGGTTCGGTCTTTTTGCCGCAGGGGCTTGAACCCCGTCCAGAGCAAGCGTAGGGTCAATTGTCCGGGACGCAATAACGCGGACCGGACGATGGGAGGGCCGGGCCGATGCAAGCAGGGCGCGAACCGCAGCAGATCGAAGTGCGCAGGCCAGTGCCGCACGTCGTTGTGGGCACCCATGTGGGCATCGACCGGCACTCCTCCATGAACAACGCCCCGTGCCTTGC
>NZ_JBFTNR010000794.1:0-1776 GCF_056665995.1 Stenotrophomonas sp. 05L44_2 | reverse complement strand
GGCCACTGCCCCCACCTTGGGCAGCTGCTCGGCGCGACGCTGGCGCTGCAGCGCGCGCGAGGCCAGCAGCTTGGCCTGGGCCGCACGCAGGTTGGGGCTGTTGCGCAGCGCCTCGTCCACCAGCTGGTCCAGCAGCGGATCATTCAGCGCGCGCCACCACTGGCTGGGTGGCGTGGCCGGCTGCACGTCAGCCTGCGCGGCGCGCGGCAGCCGTGCCTGTGCGGTGGCATTGCCGGCAACGTCCGGCTTCACGTAATCCGGCCCCAGCATGCAACTGGCCAGCAGCAGCGGCACCGTGGCTGGCCACAGGCGGCGCAGGCGAAGGGACAGGGCCGGGAGAAGGGGCAAGGTCGTCGAAGTCATCAGTGCATCGCCAATGGAACGCCCTTGGGCAGGGGCTTGAGCAGGAAAACCAGTGGCAGGGTCGCCACCACGATCAGGCCGAAGATCCAGAACAGGTCGTTGTAGGCCATCACCATTGCCTGCATCTGCACGGTCTGCGCCAGCACCGCCAGCGCCTGCGTGGCGTCGCCGAGCTGTTGGCCGTAAGCATGCAGCGCATCCTGGGCCACGGTCGAATTGGCGGTGACGCTGCTGCCGATGGCATCGACRTGCAATGTGGTGCGGCGCTCCTGGAAGGTGGAGATGATGGCCAGGCCGATCGAACCACCCAGATTGCGCGCGGCGTTGAACAGGCCCGAGGCATCGCTGGTGTATTCGCGCGGCACCGAGGTGATGGCGGCCTGGTTCAGCGCCATCATCGCCAGCGCCAGCCCGCAGCCCTGCAACAGCTGGCCGATGATAAAGTGCGGGCCGATGCTGTCCGGGGTCAGGCCCAGATTGACGAAGCAGGCGGCGGCAAAGCACAGCATCCCGCCAAACACCATGATGCGCACGTCCACCGTTTCCAGCATCTTCGGCATCAACGGCATCAGCAGGATGGTCGGCAGGCCGGCCAGCAGCAGCACGTAACCGGCCTGTTCGGTGTTGTAGCCGGCGATGATCGCCAGGAACTGCGGGATCATGTACATGACCCCGAACAGGATCATGCCCACCGCCATCACCATCACGAACACCGCGCCGAAACTGCGCTGGAAAAGGATGTTGAGGCGGATGACCGGCTCCTTGCTGATGAACTGCGAGAGCGCCAGCAGCGCGAACCCCAGCAGCGAAACGATGCTGAGCACTACGATCATGCTCGATTCGAACCAGCGCTCGCGCTGGCCGTCTTCCAGTACCACGGTAAGCGCGGACAGGCCGGCGGTCATGCCGACGATGCCCAGCCAGTCGGCGCGCAGCAGCCCGACCCAGTTCGATTTCTCATGCGGCAGGCCCAGCAGAAGCAAGGCAACCAGGCCAGCGCAGATGGGCACGTTGATGAAGAAGGCGTAGTGCCAGCTGACGTTCTCGGTCAACCAGCCGCCCAGCAGCGGGCCGATCACCGGGCCGAGAATGACGGTCATGCCGAACAGCGCAGTGCCCAGCGGCTGCTGTTTCGGCGGCAAGCGCGTGCCGACGATGGTCAGCGCAGTAGGGATCAGCGCACCGCCGGCAAAGCCCTGCCCTACCCGGCCGGCGATCATCATCGGCAGCGAATCGGCCAGGCCGCACATCACCGAGAATGCGGTGAACAGCGTGGCGCAGATCAGCAGGAAGGTGCGCAGGCCCAGCGTGCGCACGAACCAGCCGGTCAGCGGAATCATGACGATTTCCGAGACCAGGAAGGCAGTGGAGATCCAGGTGCCTTCGGTGCCGCTGGCGCCGACCTCGCCCTGG
>NZ_JBFTNR010000793.1:0-1780 GCF_056665995.1 Stenotrophomonas sp. 05L44_2 | reverse complement strand
GTACTGGCAGATGGGCACGGTAGCGAAGAACCGGGCATCGTCCTACGTCAACCAGGCCTCGGCCGACATCACCGGTGAACTGTTCCAGGGCTGGGCCGGGCCGATCTCGTTCGCCGCGGTGGCCGAAGTGGCCAAGCAGGGCTATCACCTCAGCCCGGACCCGCGCGCGGGCATCGATTTCGATCTGCAGAACGTTGATCGCGGCGGTGGCGAGCGTACCCGCTACTCGGCCGGTGTCGAGTTCAAGATCCCATTGGCCGACAGCCTGATCGCTACCGCGGCGGCACGCTACGACCGGTACGGCAGCTACAAGGCCGACGGCGGCGGCGAAGCGCTGGATATCGGCAGCCAGAAGGAAACCACCTGGAACGCCGGCCTGGAATGGCGGCCGTTCGAGTCGCTGCTGGTGCGCGGCTCTTACGCGACCAGCTTCCATGCGCCGGACATGCACTACCTGCTGGGCCAGGCCAGCAGTTCTGAAGTGCTGACCTACGACCGCCTGCGCTGCATCGAGAGCGGCGCTTATCTGGTCAACAACTGCGGCGTGGGCAATACCGATGTCTGGTAYGCGTTCGACGTGAACCGCCGGGGTACGCCGCTGCTGCGCTCGGAAACCGGCGATTCGTGGACGGTCGGCTTCGTGTGGGACGTGCTGCCGAACCTGTCGATGAGCGCTGACTACTGGGCGATCAAGCTGGAAGACATGATCGTCGACGTCGGCGCGGACGAGGTGCTGGCCAGCGAGGCCGGCTGCTTGACCGGCAAGAACATGGACGGCACGCCGTGGGCGAACCCGGCAGGTGAGGCTTACTGTGCCGGCATCCTGGCCCGGGTGAACCGTGACAGCAGCGGCCGGCTGGTGTCGATCGAGCGCGGGCCGTTCAACCTGGCCAGCCGCGAAGTGCGCGGCATCGACCTGAGCGCGCGCTACCGGCTGGAGACGGCCGCATGGGGCAGCTTCCAGCTGGGGGTGAACTACACCAACCAGATTTCGACGAAAGAACAGCGTTACGCCAACGATCCGAACCCTGAGCGTCGCGACCGTGACCTGCGCAGCAAGCTGCGCGCCAGCCTGGCGTGGCAGGGTGGCAACTGGAATGCGAACGTGTATGCCGACCGCATCGGCTCGGTGCCGGGCGTGCGCTACCACTGGGGCACCGACCGCCTGGACAACCCCGGCGGCTGCCTGCCGTTCGCCGATGGCTACGTGCCCAGCGACAGCCCGTCGCTGAACTGCCTGGAACCCGCCACGCGCCCGGATGGATCGGCCAATCCGAACCCGAATGCGGGGGAGCAGACGGCGCGCTATTACGGGCGGGTCGGGCCGTTCATTACGTGGAATTTCAACGTCGGCTACCAGGTGACCGAGTTCATGAAGGTCAATCTGTACGTGAACAACGCGTTCAATGCGACCAGCTGGAACCACAAGGACCCGTACAAGGTCGACTACGATTTCGCGCCGACCCGCTTGTTGGGCGCGGTGGGCCGCGAGTTCGCGCTGGAGTATGTGTTCACGTTCTGAGGGAAGGCGGCGCCGGCCATGGCCCGGCGCCAGCCACGATTTGACGGGCAGCCACGCATGGCGTGGCTCTACTGGGCGCGCGCGGGATGGGTGGGTCGTTGGCGGGGTGGGGTGGATTTGACCTTCCCACGGTGGCAAGGTCTAGGCTGGTCACCATCCTCCAGATGGAACCAGGGAAACCAGGCCATGAGCACCTCCAGCCCCACAGCCGTCCACGAGACGGCTTCCACCATCAGCCTGCCGATCGAAGGCATGACC
>NZ_JBFTNR010000792.1:0-1782 GCF_056665995.1 Stenotrophomonas sp. 05L44_2 | reverse complement strand
ACTTCGTACTCGCCAATGTTGCGGAAGGCGCCTTCGCCCAGGATGACTTCGCTCTTGCTCAGCGCCAGGCCGGCAGCGGTGAAGGCATCGGCGATTTCGCGCGCGCCGACCGAGCCGTACAGCTTGCCTTCGGTCGAAGCGTTGGCGGCGACGGTCACGCTCGCGCCTTCCAGCTTGGCCTTGCGGGCTTCGGCTTCAGCGTGGATGGACTGGGCCTTGGCTTCGTAATCAGCGCGCTTGGCTTCGAACTCGGCCTTGTTGCTCTCGGTGGCCGGAACGGCCTTGCCCTGCGGCACGAGGAAGTTACGGCCGTAGCCCGGCTTCACGTCGACCAGGTCGCCCAGGTTGCCGAGGTTGGTGACTTTCTGCAGGAGGATCAGCTGCATGGTATTGCTCCAGATAAGTTATTCGTTAGCGAGGCGCGGGCCCCGCAACAAAGGCTGTCCGAATAGCTGGCACAGCGGGGGCAGCGCGAAGCTGCCCCGCCGGCATCAGACGTCGTGGTTGTCGGTGTACGGAATCAGGGCCAGGAAGCGAGCGCGCTTGACGGCGGTCGCCAGCTGACGCTGGTACTTCGACTTGGTACCGGTGACGCGGCTCGGCACGATCTTGCCGTTCTCGGTCAGGTACTGGCGCAGGGTGTTGAGATCCTTGTAGTCGATCTCCTTGACACCTTCGGCCGTGAACTTGCAGAACTTGCGGCGACGGAAGAACTTGGACATGTCAGTGCTCCTTAGGCGGCCGAAGCGGCGTCGTCGCCGGCATCGTTGTCAGCGGCGGGGGTGGTTTCGCCTTCTTCGTCATCACGACGACGACGCTCACCACGCTCGGGCTTGTCGCCCTTCTCGTCCTTGCTCTTCATGATCAGCGACTGCTCGGTGTCAGCCTCGTCACGCTTGATGACCAGGTTGCGCAGGACGGCGTCGTTGAAGCGGAAGCTTTCGGTCAGCTCGGTCAGCACGGCCTGGTCGACTTCGATGTTCAGCAGCACGTAGTGCGCCTTCACCAGGTTCTGGATCGGGTACGCCAGCTGGCGGCGGCCCCAGTCTTCCAGACGGTGGATGGTGCCGTTGCCGTTCTCGACCAGCGACTTGTAGCGCTCGATCATGGCCGGGACCTGCTCGCTCTGGTCCGGGTGGACCATGAACACGATTTCGTAATGACGACTCATGTTTTTCTACCTTTCGGATGTGGCCTTGCGGCCGGACAGCCCCCCGCCGTTGATACCGCGGTGGGGCAAGGGATCCTGCCAAGGAGGCAGGAAGCCGCGCATTATGGCGCAGATGGGGCTGCCGGGCAACCGGCGAGCCGCAGACCGACCTGAACATGGTAGCGCCGGGCCATGGCCGGCGAACGCGGAAACCGCCCCGGKCTACCCCAGGTCCACATGCAGGCGGTGCTGGCCGCATTGCAGGCACTGGAACAGGCAGCCAACCATCTCCCCGTCCCGGCTCAGGTGTTCCAGCAACCAGTCGGCGTCGCGCGGGTTGACCTCGGCCACGTCCGGCCGGACCTGGTCGAGGATGGGCAGGRGGTCCTCGCTGCCGGCAAAGCCGAGGAAGGCGCAGGGCCGTTCACAATGGCTCAGCCAGACCGATTGCTGCCAGGACGAGTAGCCCGGGGTGCGCTCGCAGATCTCCAGCAACTGCCCGCGGGGAATGGTCGGTGGCGGATCGGCCGGGTCCGGCGACACCCCCTCGATATCGCTCCAGCCGGTGAATTCACCCTCGTAACTGGCCGCTGCCCTGCCATCGGCGATACACCAGGGGCACAGGTAATCGG
>NZ_JBFTNR010000791.1:1831-3050 GCF_056665995.1 Stenotrophomonas sp. 05L44_2 | reverse complement strand
CGTGTGTTACGCGCGCACCGAAGAGGAGCGTCAGCGTTACATTGAATACATCGATGAAGAGTACAACGCCGACAGGCTTACTCAAATCTTGACCGATGTCGCTGAGATCATCGGCGCCAACATCCTCAACGTGGCGCGCCAGGATTACGATCCGCAGGGTGCCTCGGTGACGATCCTGATCTCCGAAGAGCCGGTGATCGACAAGAAGCAGGCCGGCAAGGAGTTGATTTCCGATGCCGTGGTCGCGCACATGGACAAGTCGCACATCACCGTGCACACCTATCCGGAAACGCACCCGCAGGAAGGCATTGCCACTTTCCGCGCCGATATCGACGTGGCTACCTGTGGCGTCATTTCGCCGTTGAAGGCACTGAACTACCTGATCGAGAGCCTGGAATCGGACATCGTGATCATGGACTACCGTGTCCGTGGCTTCACGCGTGATGTGAAGGGCAAGAAGCACTACATCGATCACAAGATCAACTCGATCCAGAACTTCCTGGCCAAGAACATCAAGTCGCGTTACGAGATGTTCGACGTCAATGTCTACCAGGAAAACATCTTCCACACGAAGATGCACCTGAAGGACTTCGACCTGGACCAGTACCTGTTCGAGGAAAAGGCCAAGAACATCTCGTTCAAGGAACGCATGAAGATCGAAGCGCTGCTGCGTCGTGAGATCGAAGAGCTGTTCCACGGCCGCAACCTGGCTGAGTGACCCATGTGCGATGCCGGTAGGCATCGCCACCCAGGCGGGACGCCCCGCCCCGTGGAGCCTGCGCTTGGCGCAATCTTCAGTTCCACGGCGATGTACCGACCTACGGCCCGGTGTGAAAACACCGGGCCGTTTCGTTTTTCCCAAAAAGGTAAGGAGCCCCCACCCATGCCCTGGATCTACCTGCTGCTGGCCGGTCTGTTCGAGATCGGATTCGCCCTTGGAATGAAGTACTCCGAAGGTTTCAGCAAACCCGTGCCGACCGCCCTGACGGTGGTGTCGGCGCTGATCAGCCTGTACTTGATGAGCCAGGCGATGAAGAACATTCCGGTCGGCACGGCCTATGCGATCTGGACCGGCATCGGCGCCATGGGCGTGACGGTGCTGGGCATCTACCTGTTCAACGACAGCGCCTCGCCGGCACGCCTGGCCTGCGTGGGCCTGATCGTGGCCGGCGTGATCGGCCTGAAGCTGGTGTCACCCAATTAATCCCGGTAGTGGCGG
>NZ_JBFTNR010000791.1:0-1786 GCF_056665995.1 Stenotrophomonas sp. 05L44_2 | reverse complement strand
GCCGGCCAGCGGCCGGCACTACCCTCATGCGGGTTACAGCCGGTAGGCAATGGTCTTCATCACCCTGGAGGCCAGCGCCATCGCGCCCGGAATCGGGAACGGCAGGCGGCGCGCGCCGGCCTGCTCGGCATGTTCGGCATGCCGGGCCTCGTCTTCCTTCATCACCCGGATGACCGCGCGGCTGCGCAGGTCGCCGGCCGGCAGGTCGACCAGGTGTTCGTCCAGATGGGCTTCCACCTGGCGCTCGGTCTCGACCACGAAGCCCAGGTTCCAGCCGTCGCCGCGCAGCCCGGCCAGGGTGCCGATGGTGTAGCTGCCGGCGTACCAGAGCGGATTGAACAGGCTGGGGCGGCTGTCCAGCTCGCTCAGGCGGGTGGCGCACCAGGCCAGGTGATCGGTCTCTTCCTGGGCCGCTTCCAGCAGATGTTCGCGGGTCGCCGGGTCGCGTGCCACCGCGGCCTGGCCGAAGTACAGGCCCTGGGCGCAGACCTCACCGACATGGTTGATGCGCATCAGCCCGGCCGCGTGGCGACGCTGGGCGCTGTCCATGCCGGGCTCGCCGGTGTCCGTGGCCGGATAGGGGCGGCTGGCCGGCGGGTTGCCGAACACCGTGTCCAGGGCGCGCTGCGCCTCGGTCAGCAGGTGGTCCAGCGGGGTGGTCTGGCGAAGCACGGTCATGGCGGCACGGCGTGGAGCGGGGGAGGCCCGATTCTCGCCCGGCCCCGGTCCCCTGCCAACCCGGGGCAGGGGACCGGTTGCACCCGCCAGCCAAGGTGCGTACAATGCCGCCCCTTACGCTCCACCTTTCACAACGCGTGGCAGAGTTCCGGCGAGTCCTTCGCCGCAATGAGCCCGACCTAACCAAGAGTTCTTCATGAGCACTTTCACTGCCAAGAACGAGACCGTCCAGCGCGACTGGTACCTCGTCGACGCCGAGGGCAAGACCCTGGGCCGTCTCTGCACCGAGCTGGCCCGCCGTCTGCGTGGCAAGCACAAGCCGGTCTACACCCCGCACGTTGATACCGGCGACTACCTGGTCGTCATCAATGCAGAAAAGATTGTCGTCACCGGCAAGAAGCTGCAGGACAAGATGTATCACCGTTTCACCGGTTACATCGGCAACCTGAAGACCGAATCCCTCGCCCAGGCGCTTGAGCGCCACCCGGAGCGCGTGATCGAGACCGCCGTCAAGGGCATGCTGCCGAAGGGCACGCTGGGTCGCCAGATGTACCGCAAGCTCAAGGTCTACGCCGGCACTGAGCATCCGCACGCCGCACAGCAGCCGCAGGTTCTGGATATCTAATCATGGCTATCACTCAAAACTACGGCACTGGCCGCCGCAAGTCCTCCACCGCTCGCGTGTTCCTGCGCAAGGGTTCGGGCAACATCACCGTCAATGGCCGTCCGCTGGACGAGTTCTTCGGCCGTGAGACCGCTCGCATGATCGTGCGCCAGCCGCTCGAGCTGACCAAGAACACCGAGAGCTTCGACATCCTGGTCACCGCCGCTGGCGGCGGCACCACCGGCCAGGCCGGTGCGATCCGTCTGGGTATCGCCCGCGCTCTGGTCGAGTACGACGAGACCCTGAAGTCCGAGCTGCGCAAGGCTGGCTTCATGACCCGCGACGCCCGCGAAGTCGAACGTAAGAAGGTCGGTCTGCACAAGGCCCGCCGCGCCACCCAGTTCTCCAAGCGCTGATTTACCGCGCCTGGTTGGGCTCCTTCGGGAGCCCGCTGGATGGAAAAGCAAAAGCCCGGCTTCGGCCGGGCTTTTGTCGTTCTGGGGC
>NZ_JBFTNR010000790.1:0-1801 GCF_056665995.1 Stenotrophomonas sp. 05L44_2 | reverse complement strand
GTCCATCAGGCGCTTGATCGCGATACCGATTTCACGGCGCAGATCGCCTTCCACGATGTACTTGCCGACTTCGGCGCGCAGGCGCTCGATTTCCGGCTCCGACAGATCGCGGATCTTGGTGGTCGAAGTGACGCCTGCGACTTCGCAGACCTTCTTCGAACGGGTACGGCCGATGCCGTAAATGCTTTGCAACCCGACCCAGACATGCTTCTGGGCTGGCAGGTTGACGCCTGCAATACGCGCCATGACGCGGTTCTCCAGCTGAGTGATGGCCGACGGCGCGCTCAAGGCACGCCGATCCGGCAGGATGGATCAAAAAAGTGAACCAGTGATACTAACAAGGTTCCGGTTTACTTGGAAGCCCGTGAAACCAGAGGTTTCATGAACCCGGCCCGGGGAGTGTGCCCAGGCTCCGGCGCCGGATGGGGTTGGACCTGGAGTTGCCTCCCGGGCCGCCCGCGCTACTCCAGCGCGGGACCACCTCATCACACCCCCACCCGGAACCGCTGCGGGGGCCGCCCTTCGTTTGTGTGGCCAGAGTCCGCGAAGCGGAGGACCATCACGTCAGGAAGACGAAAGTATAACAGGCTAATCAGCCGCGAGCAAAACCGCCGCGGTTGCCGCCCTTCAGGTTGGCCTTCTTCAGCAGGCTCTCGTACTGGTGGGACATCAGGTGCGCCTGCACCTGGGCGATGAAGTCCATCACCACCACCACCACGATCAACAGCGAAGTACCGCCGAAATAGAACGAGGCGTTCAGCTGCGTGCGCATCAGTTCCGGCAGCAGGCAGACGATCACCAGGTAAGCCGAACCGGCAGCAGTCAGTCGGGTCAACACGCCGTCGATGTAGTCGGCGGTGGCCTTGCCCGGACGGATACCCGGAATCAGCGCGCCCGACTTCTTCAGGTTGTCGGCGGTTTCCTGCGAGTTGAACACCAGCGCGGTATAGAAGAACGCGAAACCGGTGATCAGCGCAGCGAACACGATCATGTGCAGCGGCTCGCCCGGACCCAGGGCATTGGCGACCTTCTGCAGGGTCTGGCCAAAGGTGCTCTGGTTGGCAGCCTGGCCGGACCACATGGCCAGGGTGGCCGGGAAGGCCAGCAGGCTCGAGGCGAAGATCGCCGGGATGACGCCGGCCATGTTCAGCTTCAGCGGCAGGAACGAGGTCTGGTTCATGTACGCGTTGCGACCGCCCTGGCGGCGCGCGTAGTTCACCGTGATCCGGCGCTGACCGCGTTCGACAAACACCACGAAGAAGGTGAAGGCGAGCACGACGATGGCGATCAGCAGCAGCTGGATGAACTGGATGTTGCCGTCGCGGTAGGCGTCGAAGGTGTGGATGACCGCACCCGGCAGGCCCGCCACGATACCGGCGAAGATGATCAGCGAGACGCCGTTGCCGATGCCGCGCTCGGTCACCTGCTCACCAACCCACATCAGGAACATGGTGCCGGCGGTCAGTGCGACCACGGCAGTGAGCACGAAGCCCATGCCCGGCATGTACACGACCGGTGCACCGGTCGGCGACACCTGGCCCTGCAGCGCCAGCGCGATCGAACCGCCCTGCACCACTGCGAGCAGCACAGCGCCGATGCGCGAATACTGGGTGATCTTGCGGCGGCCGGACTCACCTTCCTTCTGCATCGCCTTCAAGGCGGGGAAGATGTGCACAGCCAGCTGCATCACGATCGATGCCGAGATATACGGCATCACGTTCAGCGCGAAAATGCTGAAACGGTGCAGGGCGCCGCCCGAGAACATGTTGAACATGTCCACGATGCCGCCGCCCTGCTGTTG
>NZ_JBFTNR010000789.1:0-1802 GCF_056665995.1 Stenotrophomonas sp. 05L44_2 | reverse complement strand
CACCAGGACCAGGACATGTGGGCCGCGCCGTACCAGAACCAGACCACCCGCCAGTTCAATGCCAAGGCGGTATGGAACGTGGGCGACAACCGCTTCGGTGCCTTCGTCGCCACCTCGCGCGCCAGCCAGGCCAACTATGCCTACCTGTCCAAGGACATGCTGGCGCGCGGCCTGGGTTATGACTGGAACATCTATGCACCGGACTGGGATCGCGCCGTCGCGGCTGCATACTGCGCACCGGGCACCTACAACAAGGCACGCTGTGCATTCAGCGGCGGCGTCAACAGCATCGACGATGCCTACTACCAGAGCCGTGCGCTGCGCGATGACAACCTGTACTCGATCGACGCCGACATCCGCCTGGGTGAACAGGGCCGCCTGAAACTACTGGGCTACCACCACGAAAACCGTGGCCAGGGCCACTGGTGGGCACCGGGCCAGCCGTCCTACCCGGGCACCGACAGGATGCTGCCGATCTCGATCCGCAGCACCAACTACACCATCAACCGCGATGGCGTGACCGCTGCGCTGTCGTGGACGCTGGGCATCCACGAACTGGAAGCCGGTGTGTGGTACGAACAGAACGACCATAACGTCTCGCGCAACTTCTACTACATCAGCGGCCCGTTCCTGGACGACCTGTACCTGCAGAATCCGGACCGCCGCCTGTTCAACCAGGACTTCGACATCCGTACCCGCCAGTTCTATGTGCAGGACCGCATGCGCTTCCTCGACCAGCGCCTGACCGTGGACGTGGGCATCAAGAGCCCCAACACGCGCATGACTGCCAAGGCCCAGCCGGGCGTGGAAACCAGCATCGCCTCGGGTACGCTGACCGCCAAGGAATCGGTGCTGCCGCAGCTGGGCGTGGGCTTCAAGCTCAACGCCAACAATGAAGTGTTCGCCTCGTACGCCGAGAACATCGCCGCCTTCGTCGGCGGCGGCAGCGGTGGCCCGCTGCAGGTGTCGCCGGAATCGTTCGCGGCCAGCGCCGGCCTCGAGCCGGAGAAGTCCAAGAGCCTGGAAGCTGGTTTCCGTACCTTCGGCGAGAAATACCAGGCGTCGATCGCGGCCTACAACGTGAAGTTCGACAACCGTCTGCTGTCGTTGAACCCGTGCTCGAGCATCGAGGTAGGCACGCGTCCGGAGTGCGTGACGCGCTTCATCAACGTCGGTTCGGTGAAGAGCCATGGCGCAGAGCTGACCTTCATCCTCAAGCCGGTCGATGGCCTGCAGTGGTACAACGCGCTGTCCTGGAACAAGACCACCTACGAGGATGACTACACCTCGGGCGGTGCGATCGTACCGGTGGCCGGCAAGATCACCGTGGATACGCCGCAGCGCATGGCGTCCAGCGAGATCAGCTGGAACCGCGATGGCTTCTTCGCCAGCCTGCGCGCCAAGTACACCGGCAAGCGGTACTACACCTACACCAACGACCAGTCGGTGCCGGGCGTGACCACCTTCGATGCCGGCGCCGGCTACGACTTCGGCCCGGGCATGGGCCTGCGCAACGTGCGGGTGTCGTTGAACGCGACCAACCTGACCAACAAGCGCTATGCGGGCCAGCTGAGTTCGTTCGCACCGACCGATCCGAAGGGCACGCGGTATGCAATCCATGCGAGTGCGCCGCGGCAGATCTTCATGACGGTGGCGGCGGAGTTCTAAGTCGAAAGCGGGCGCTGCGGCGCATTGATTGTTCCTGCATGGCGCGGGCAGGCAGGCCCATGCAGGACACGCCGTAAACCCGTCCATGGGGGCTCGATGGCGCCATCCATGGCGCCAACGGTCCTGCATGGGCC
>NZ_JBFTNR010000788.1:0-1803 GCF_056665995.1 Stenotrophomonas sp. 05L44_2 | reverse complement strand
TCAATTACCTGCTGCACCGACTGGAGTCGCTGATCGACGGTCGCCCGTTGATCTACGTGATGGACGAGTTCTGGAAGATCCTGGACGGTGAGGGTGGTTTGAAGGAGTTCGCCAAGAACAAGCAGAAGACCATCCGAAAGCAGAATGGTATGGGTATCTTTGCGACACAGAGTCCGGAGGATGCGCTGAAGAGCGATATCTCCGCCGCGCTGATCGAACAGACTGCCACCTTGATCCTGCTGCCGAACCCGAATGCCAGCAAGAGCGACTACATGGAGGGCCTGAAGCTGACCGAGGCCGAGTTCAAGGTGGTCACCGCGCTGGACGAGCGCTCGCGCTGCTTCCTGGTCAAGCAGGGTCACGCTTCGAGCGTGTGTCAGCTCAACCTGCGCGGCATGGATGACATCCTGTCGGTGATCTCGGCGTCGACCGACAACATCGACATCATGCACCGCGTGCTGCAGACAGCAGCGGTACGCGCCCGCGTCACTGTGGACGAGTTGACCCCAGAGCAGTGGCTGGAAGATTTCTACAAGAATCGAAAAGGCTCGGGCAAGGCCAAGTTGCCTGCCGAAACCGATGCTGCCTGACGGTCGAAGAACAAGGATGACAATGATGACTTCCATTCCCGTGGAGAACGACATGAACAACGCGACCCACACCCGCAAATCCGGCCGCAGCCTGCGCCAGAAGCGCTTGGCTGCGATCCTGCTGGGCAGCATGGCGGTGTTTTCGAGCACTCCAGCCGGCGCCAGTGGCTGGCCGGTATTCGACCTGAGCGGCCTGCTCCAGGCTCTCAAGGAGTTCGCGCAGAACAAGGAGCAACTCGCCGCAGATGCGGTGGAGTACGGCGAGCAGGTATCGCGATGGAATCGCACCTTGCAGGAATACCGCGATGCGTTGGTCAAGATTCAAGGTCTGATCAACAACTTTGGTTTGCCGCCCGGGGCAACACTCGAGCGTGTTCCAGATGACTACATGGTTGCTGAAGTCTGCCGTACTTCGGCAAGCTTCAGCGCAGGAAGCCTACTGAAGAAGTTCGTCCTCGACACCTCTGGCGATCTGTATGCGCAGCAGCAGCAGCTCTGCGTGAACATTCAGATGATGGAGAACCGTAAGCGCAACGAGACGGTCGAGTTCCTTGAAAAGACTATCCCCAGCATCAATTCGACACTGGGCGAGATCATGGGATGGCGCTTTGGTGCGGGCGGAAATGAGGCAGGCACCGTGTCTGCGGTGAACAGCGACTCGCTGCGTACGGCGAACGACATCGCCAAGCTGCAACAGGAATGGGAGGCCCGTATGCGGTCCTACGACGCCTATGAGGAATCAATGAAAGCAAATCAGCGCGTGTTGGCGCGAGTGGCCTTGAAGGGCAAGCCGGGTGTGATATCGCAGCTGGTCAAGACCGCTGCACTGAAGGGTGCATTGAGCATCGACTGACGTCACTCGGGGCAGGTGCAAAATGCACCTGCTCCATGAAGTTGTCCGGTAGGGATACATCAAGGGATTGCGGAAATGATCAGGTCGATTGCCAATTTTGACTTCAATGGCGGATTCCAGGATTTGATGGGGCACGTGGCGCGTGTCCAGTCGATCGGGGATTTCGTGTTCTTCAAGTTCATCTTCGACTTCCTGCGAAGCAAGATAAACAAGTTCGGCATCGACATGATGGGGCACATGATGCAGTGGGTCGGCGGCATCGCCCTCACACTCATGACGCTCTGGGTGCTGGTGCAAGGATTCCGCATCGTGACCGGTCACAGCCGCGATTCCATGATGGTGTTGGTGACCAACATGGCC
>NZ_JBFTNR010000787.1:0-1805 GCF_056665995.1 Stenotrophomonas sp. 05L44_2 | reverse complement strand
TCCTCCAGGTACAGCAGGCCGTCGTAGCCGACGGTGGCCTGGCGGCCATCGGGCAGCTGCACTTCGCTGCCCACCTCCAGCGGTTGCCCCCTCATGTCCTGCAGGATCAGCCGCAATGACGCGCGCGAACGCAGGTTGAAGGTCAGGCCGGTGCCGGCGCGCTGGCGGGGTGTCACCCAGTCCTCGATGCGATCAGCGCGCATGTCCGCTGGCAGGTCCAAGGTGTCGATGGAGACGCGGTTGCGCTGCCAGGACAGCAGCGGGCTGATCAGCAGCAGGCCACGCTCGTCGGTGGCACCGATCAGGCGGTTCTCAAGCCGCACCGGCACACCGCCAACGCCATTCGTGCTGACCACGGCGAAGGCATCGGCGACTTCGCGGGCGGCGAAGGTGTGCCCGGCCATCCACACCAGGCTGCCGCTGGCGCTGCCATAGGCGTAGTTGAGGCCCGCCTGGCGGGAGGCACCGAAGGCGTAGCGGCCGACATCGTTGAGGATGCCGACTTCGGCCAGGCCGCCGCTGCCGCCGTCGCCGTGGCGGACCTGYGCGCGCCAACCGATACCGCCTGCGCTGCCGTCGCCCGGGACCGGCTGGGTGACATCGGCGACCCAGCTCTGGCGGTCGCCATTGCGCTGGCTGGACAGGCTGGCCTGGCGGTTGTTGCCCAGGCTTGCGGTCAGCGACAGGTAGACGCTGCGGTCATCACTGTCGTCCAGGTTCTGGTTGACCGACAGGTAGGCCGACCAGCGCGGGCTCCAGCTGCGTGACCAGAACAGGCTGGCATAACGGTTGTCATCGCCATCGGGGTAGCGCAGGCGAAGGTAACTGGCGCTGAGGGTGCCCAGGCGCAACAGGTCCAGGCCGACCGTGGCCTGCTCGCTGATGCTGGGCGGCAGGTTGGCCTGCAGCGCGCCCAGGTCGCGGTAGTCGCCGTGGCTGCGCACGCTGCGCAGGTTGAAATTGAAGCGCCGGTTGTTCCAGCTGTACCCGAGCGCCCACTGTCCGCCCTGCAGGCCCTGGTAGCGGCTGTGGGCATAGGCGGCATTGAGCACGCCGGCGCCGCCCAGCAGCCACCAGCCACCCACGCCGGCCTGCGCCAGGCCGCCGCCGCCCTCGGCATGTGCTTCACCGGTGAATGTGTCGCTGACGCCGCCGCGCCAGCTGGCGCTTGCCACGGTACGGTCGTCATAGGCGAAGGAGCGTTCGCCGAACTGCTCGCGCAGCTGGCCGACGCCGAGCGACCAGTCCGACAGACCCTTGGCCAGCAGCTGCTGGGTGCCGTAGAAGCTGAAATCCAGGGTCTGCATGCGGCCGAAGGCATCGGTGACCACCACCTGCGCGCTGCCGGTGCCGCTGATGCCCGGCTGCGCCGCCAGCTGGAACGGCCCGACCGGTACCTGGCCGCTGTACTGGCGCAGGCCATCGACATACAGCTCGACCGTCGATGGCACCACCGCCTGGCCGAGGAAGGCCGGGGTGGGGGTGAGGACGCGATACGGCTGCAGCCCGTAATTGCGCCCGATCTGCAGGCCGCCCAGGCGTACCGGCCGGCTCCAGTCGACAAAGCCGCTGTAGAAGTCGCCAACCTCCAGGGTCAGCGCCTTGTCCGGGAAATCCAGTGTCCAGCGCGTATCAAGGCGTACGCTTTCGCTGCGCCAGTGGCGGTCGCCGGTCTGGTAGCGACGGCTGACGGCGGTGTTCTCGAAGGTGCCGGTACCGATGCCGAACACCCGCAGTTCAGAGCTCAGGGTAAGGTTGCCGAGGCTGTCGACACGGCTGCCGTACAGGTCGTAATTGAGCAGGAC
>NZ_JBFTNR010000786.1:0-1810 GCF_056665995.1 Stenotrophomonas sp. 05L44_2 | reverse complement strand
GCCCGCGCATGTCCAGGTCGCGGCGTTCCATCGGCACGAAATCATGCAGGTCGACCTTGCCGCCGTCGAGCTGCACCGTCCACAGCGTGGCCATGCAGTTCACCGCTGCTGTCGCGGCCAGTGCGCCCTGCGCTTCGTTGCGTGCACCACCGGCGCAGCGCTGTCGCGCCACCGGGTTGTCACGCTGCGGGCGATGGGGAATGAACAGGCGCAACCGCGATGCACTGATGGTATCGGCCGGAATCATCGGATAAGGCAGCAACTGGTCGTGCGCCGAGCGCAGCGATTCGTAGTGCGCGCCCAGCATGCCGTGGTTCACTGCCTCCTCGGTCAGCACGCTGTAGCGGTTGAACAGCGAGAACGTCATCGAGCCATAGACCTGCAGGGCGGCGAGCACCATCGCCAGCATCACCGCCGAAATATAGATCACCGTGAACGAGCGGCCGCGCAGGTTGCTCTGCAGGGTCCACTGCATGGTCTGCAGCAGGCGCAGCATGGGTACCCGCTGCAGGCCAGCCAGCACCGACTGCAGTCGCTTCTCCTGCCGTGCCGTGTCCAGGCCCCGCGCGCGACGCCGCGCGATCGACTTTTCCAGCAGCATCGGCACCATCGCCAGACCGAGCAGACAGAGCATCAACACCGCAACGATTCCCAGCGTGATGCGATCGACATCGCCGAAGGCGGCGCCGATGGCCATCGCCACGCCAAGCGAGACAATGGCTACCACCAGCGTGCCGGCCAGGGTCTGCACGCACAACAGCGTGGTCGAGAACAGCATGGTGGCAAGCCGGTCCGCGCGTTCAATGGTGCCGTCGAGGCCGCCGTCGCGCTGCTGCAGGAACGCGCGTGAGAACGGCCCCAGCATCGTCAACCGATCCCAGTCGATACCGTTGGGGAAGTGCGATTTCAGGCCGATCAGGCCGATCCAGTAGCCGCGCACGGCCAAGTGGATGATCAAGGCCACCGCCAGCACGTAGCACATGCCGACGCCGATGCTGAAGGCGAACCACAGCGCCTGGAAATAGACACCTTCGGTATGCAGGCTGCTGCGCGCCCACGCATCGAACAGGTAGCCCGGCACGGCGAGCAGTGCGAAGGCGAGCAGGCCGGAAATGAACAGCTCCAGCTCGTCGGTGCGGTCACGCACGCGGGAGTAGCTGGCTGTCGTGCGAGGCATTGCATCAGCAACATCGGACGGTTCCCGACGGTCTACAGCGCTCGACTTGTTCACTGGCGATTCATCCCTGGAGGTCGGCGCAGTATAGGCATGCGCCCTGCCCCACGGAACGGGTCCGGAAACGGAGAACGCCGGCACAGGGCCGGCGTTCGGGGTACAGCAGTGTGGAAGGGGTTATCGCATGGAGGCATCAGCGATAGACGCGCTCACAACGGCGCTCGACCACGCGATCGCCGGTCTTCTGCTGATGGTTGCCCTGGATCTGCCGCCCAGCTGCACCGCCCGCCACGGCACCGGCGACGGTCGCCAGCTTCTTGCCGTTGCCGCCGCCTACCTGGTTGCCCAACAGGCCGCCGACCACGGCGCCCGTAGCGGTACCGGTGATGCGGTTGGGATCGCGGGTATTGCGCTGTACTTCCACGTTCTTGCAGACCACGCGGCTGCCATCGTTGAACTTGCGCCCTTCATCACGCGGGCCGTAATTCTGTGCGCCAGCAACGGACGAGGCCGCCAGCAGGGTGCCCAGCACCATCAATCGGGTCGAGGTCTTCATGGCCATCTCCTGTGCTCCGGTATGGCGCAAGTGTCTGCCTGCACGTGGCAACTGCAGGTGAAATCCACGTCTCCGGAGGC
>NZ_JBFTNR010000785.1:0-1811 GCF_056665995.1 Stenotrophomonas sp. 05L44_2 | reverse complement strand
GAATTACGCGGTGCTCTGAACCATGCCGTGGCTTGTGATGGCCGCGCTGCTGGGCCTGGCCCTGCTCAGCGCGGGGTTGACCTGGGCGGCGCGTGTGTATGCGCTGCGCAGGCAGCTGCTGGATCAGCCCGGCGAGCGCCGCAGCCACAGTGTCGCAACTCCTCGCGGTGGTGGCATCGCCATCGTGATCAGTCTGCTGGTTGCTGCGGCCGTGGCCGCTTTTTTCTGGCCGGACGCCGCGCCCAGCCTGGCTGTTGCCAGCCTTGGCCTGCTGCTGGTTGCCGGCATCGGCTGGTGGGATGACCATCGGCCGCTGCCAGCCATGCGCCGTTTGCTGGTGCATTTCCTCGCCGCTGTCTTGCTGGCAGGGCTGGTCAAGATGCACGGGGGTAGCTGGCTGTTGAGCCTGCTGGTGCTGTTCTTCACCGCCTCGCTGATCAACATCTGGAACTTCATGGATGGCATCAACGGGATTGCCAGCAGCCAGGCCGTCATCGTTGCGCTGGGCTTTGCCACCGTGCTGCCCTGGCCCTATTCGCTGGTGGCCGTTGTTCTCGGCTTGGCCTGCCTGGGTTTTCTGCCATTCAATTTCCCGCAGGCGCGGATCTTCATGGGTGATGTCGGTAGTGGCGCCCTCGGCTATGCGGTGGCGGTGGTGCTGGCCGTCGCGGCAGTGCACACCGACATCAACTGGATCCTGTTGTTGCTGCCGTTGTCTGCATTTCTTGTGGACGCGGGCTTCACGCTGTTGGCGCGCATGCTTTCCGGGCAACGCTGGATGGAACCCCACACCCAGCATGTCTACCAGCGCGCGGTGCAGGCAGGAGCCAGCCATGCCCAGGTGACAGGGATGTACTTTGTTTTGGGCCTGTTCAGTATTACAGTGTTCAATATCTGCACCAATTTGCAGCCGAGGTGGGAGGCTGTCGTAGCGGTCGCGTGGTTTGCCGCGCTGACCCTGCTGTGGCTCCTCCTGCGCAATGGATTGCGYCACCGATAAGGAATTACTCGATCTATGTCTTCACCTTGGCGGGACAGAATCCTCGGCCTGATGCCGCGTACGGCCATCGTCTGCCACGACTTGTTCATGGTATGGGCCTGTTGGCAGCTGCTGCACGCAGGTCGTTACTCGATTCTGGCCGACGCTCCTGCATTGCCCTTGTGGAACGTGGACACCACGCTGGTGCTGGCACTGCAGGGACTGGTGTTCTGGCGTATCGGCCTCTATCGCGGGCTGTGGCGCTTTGCCAGCGTCAGCGACCTGCTGAACATCTTCAAGGCCAGCTTCATCGGCCTGATCGCCATTGTTCTGGTACTGGCCTGGAAGCGCTTCAACGGCGTGCCGATGTCGGTGCTGGTGATCTATCCGTTCGCGCTGTCGGCACTGCTGGGCGCGCCGCGCCTGTTGTACCGCGCGTGGAAGGACTACCAGTCGCTGCAGTCCGATTCGACCGCGCGCCGGGTGCTGATTCTCGGCGCCGGACAGGCCGCCGAGACCCTGGTGCGCGACCTGCGCCGGTCCGGCAATTTCGAGCCGGTCGGCCTGCTCGATGATGCGCCGCACCTGCGAGGGGCCAAGCTGCAGAGCCTGCCGATCCTGGGCACGCTGGACGATGCACCAGCAGTGGCCCGCGAGACTGCAGCCAAGCTGCTGGTGATTGCCATGCCTTCGCTCGATGCCGTCGGCATGCAGCGCGTGGTGGCCATCTGCGAGAGCACCGGCATTCCGTTCCGCACGGTGCCCAAGCTCAGCGACATTCTGCAGGGGCAGTCGCTGCCGGGGCAGCTGAAGGAAGTGGCGATCGAAGATC
>NZ_JBFTNR010000784.1:0-1820 GCF_056665995.1 Stenotrophomonas sp. 05L44_2 | reverse complement strand
CGGCTGGACCGATCTGCGCAAGTCCATCGCGCAGTCGGTCAATACGTACTACTACCGGCTGGCATTGGACCTGGGCATCGAGCGGTTCGACCATTACATGGAGTACTACGGCTTCGGCCAGCCGACCGGCATCGATCTGACCGGCGAGATCTCCGGCATCCTGCCGTCGCCGGCCTACAAGCGGAAGAGCCGCAAGGAAGCCTGGTATCCCGGCGACACGGTGAACATCAGCATCGGCCAGGGCGACTGGAAGGTTACCCCGCTGCAGCTGGCCCGTGGTGTCAGCGGCCTGGCCAATGGCCAGCTGCGCACGCCGCATCTGGTGATGCAGCAGCGTGCTGGTTTCGACAGCGACTGGGTGGCGGCGGAGCCCGGCCCGAGCAAGCCGGTCAGCCCCAACCCGAACAATCTTCAGGCCGTGCGCGAAGGCATGATGGCCACCATGCTTCCCGGCGGCAGCGCCGCACGCATGGCGGCCGGCGCGCCGTACACGATGGCGGGCAAGACAGGCACGGCACAGGTCGTCAGCCGCAAGGGCACGGCCGCGGTCAATCCCAGAAGCCTGCCGATGCACCTGCGCCACCGTGCGCTGTTCGTCGGCTTCGCGCCGGCCGAGCAGCCGGTGATCGCGCTGGCCATCGCCGTGGAAGGCGGCGGTTACGGCGGCGCGGCGGCCGCACCGATCGCGCGCAAGATCTTCGATGCCTGGCTGCTGGGCAAGATGCCTGAAGGCATGCAGCCGCTGGACAGCGAACGCGGCACCACCGCCATCGGCATCACCGCCTTCGACAATGAGGACGTGAACGCGCGCCCGGCCGGCGACGCCGCCGCCGCCGAGCTGGGCGAGCACCCGGTGCTGATCGGCATGCCCGCACCGCCACCGGCGCCGGCACCGGTTCCGGGTTCGCCATCTGCTGCGGCGTTGCCCGTCGGTCCTCGCCCGACCGTCGCGGCGGAGGCCAGCCGATGAGCGCCTTCCTGCGCTGGGCCGGGGAAATGCTGCAGCGGTTCTTCAGCAGCCTCGACTGGCTGCTGTGCCTGGCGCTGGGCGCGCTGATGGTGATCGGCCTGRCAACGTTGAAGAGTGCTGGCGGCGATGGCCTGGTGATGGCGCAGGGCGTGCGTTTTGCCGTGGGTCTGGCGGCGATGTGGGGCATTTCGCGGGCGCCGATCCTGCGCATCCGCTCGGCCACGCCACTGATCTACGCCATCTCGATGATCCCGTTGCTGGCGGTGTTCGCGCTGGGAACGGGAAAATACGGCCGGCAGTGGCTGGACCTCAAGTTCTTCTACCTGCAGCCGGCCGAACTGCTCAAGGTCAGCCTGCCGATGATGGTGGCCTGGTACCTGCACAAGATGCCGCTGCCGCCGCGCTTCAACACGGTGCTGGTGGCGATGGTGATCATCGGTGTGCCGACCGGGCTGGTGATGCTGCAGCCGGACTTCGGCACCGGCGTGCTGATCGCCGCCAGTGGTGTGTTCGTGCTGCTGCTGGCGGGCCTGCCGTGGTGGTGGGTGGGGCTGGGCGTGGGCGGCGTGGCAGCGGTGGCGCCGGTCGCCTGGTTCTGGTTGCTGCGGCCGTACCAGAAGGACCGCATCATGATGTTCCTCGACCCGGAAATGGATGCGCTGGGCGCGGGCTGGAACATCATCCAGTCGAAGATCGCCATTGGTTCCGGCGGTTTCGACGGCAAGGGCTGGGGCGAAGGCTCGCAGTCGCACCTGAATTTCATTCCCGAGCAGACCACCGACTTCGCGTTCTCGGTGCTGAGCGAGGAGTTCGGCTGGATCGGCGTGGCGCTGGTGCTGACGCTGTACCT
>NZ_JBFTNR010000783.1:0-1825 GCF_056665995.1 Stenotrophomonas sp. 05L44_2 | reverse complement strand
GTGCTGGCCAGCCTGGGTATCCTGCTGGGTGCCTGGCTGGTTTCGCTGGTGATCAAGCACAGCCTGGTGGGCGCTGCCCTGCGCGAAGAAGCGGCGTACTACTGGACACTGCACGAGGCCTCGCCCGTGCAGCCGCCGCCCAATACCCAGAACATCCGTGGCTACCTGCTGGAACGCGGGCAGTCCAGCCTGTCACTGCCGGCCAACCTGCGCACGTTGGAACCGGGTTTCCACGAACTGCCCGACGACGATCAGCTGGTGCTGGTCGACGCCCGCGAAGAGGGGCGCCTGTACCTGGTGTTCCTGCGCTCGCGCGCGGAGATGCTGGCGTTCTGGTTCGGCATCGTGCCGGTGCTGCTGACCCTGCTGGCGGTATATGGCGCCTCCTGGATCACCTACCGTGCCTCCAAACGCCTGGTATCGCCGGTGAACTGGCTGGCGCGCCGTGTCTCGCGCTGGGATCCGGGCCATCCGGAAGCGGCCGACCTGGAGCCGAACAAGCTGCCGGCGGACATGCAGGGCGAGACCCGGCAACTTGCGGCGGCGCTGCATTCGCTGGCCAACCGGGTCACCGCGCACGTGGCGCGCGAGCGCAACTTCACCCGTGATGCCAGCCATGAACTGCGCACGCCGCTGACCGTCATCCGCGTGGCCAGCGACATGGCGCTGGGCGATGAAAGCCTGGAGCCGCGCCTGCGTCGGAGCCTGCAGCGCATCCAGCGTGCCGGGCGGGACATGGAAGCGGTGATCGATGCCTTCCTGATCCTGGCCCGTGAGGCCGACGTCGAGCCGCAGGTGGAGCTGTTCGACGTCAACGACGTCGTCCGTTACGAAGTGGACAACGCCAACGAGCTGCTGGTGGGACGGCCGCTGGCGGTGCACCTGCACAGCGACGCGGCCGTGCAGCTGCACGCACCGCCGCGGGTGCTGCAGGTGGTGGTCAGCAACCTGGTGCGCAACGCCTGCAGCTATACCGATGAAGGCCGCATCGACGTGCACGTGCACAACGACCGGGTGGTGGTGAGCGATACCGGCATCGGCATGTCCGCCGACGCGCTGTCGCGTGCGTTCGAGCCGTTCTATCGTGCCGATCCCAGCCGACCGCAGGGCACTGGCCTGGGGCTGTCGATCGTGCGCCGCCTGTGTGACCGCTTCGGCTGGAAGGTCAGCCTGGCCAGCGAGCTGGGCAAGGGCACCGAGGCGACGGTGATTTTCCGCTGAGGGCCGCTTGCCACCTCGGTAGTTGCCGACCTTGGTCGGCGCTTTCACTGGGATGCAGGTGGACGCATTCATGCCAACCAAGGTTGGCAACTACCGGAGCACGCGCGTTGTCGCGGTGGTGCCGGCCGCTGGCCGGCAACCTCGGGATCAATCAGTTGCAGTTGACCTTCGGCGCCAGCGCCTTGGTCCAGATCGCATAGCCGGCCGGGGTCATGTGCAGCATGTCCTCGCGGAACAACGACGCATCGGGTTGGCCGTCGGCCCCGAGCATCGGTGTGTAGATGTCGGTGTAGCCGGTGTTGGGCAGCTTCGCCAACGCAGCCTTGATCTTCGCGTTGGCGTCGTTGATCGCCGGCAGCAGGTGCGCCCGCGAGGGGCTGGGCTTGATGGAGACGTATTCCACCTTCGTCTGCGGCAGGTCGCGATGCACGCGCTGCACGAAGGCCACCACGTCATCGCGTACCTGGGTCGCGCTGCGGCCGCTGTTGAGGTCGTTGTCGCCGGCGTAGAAGAACACCTTGCACGGCGCGTACGGCACGATGGCCTGGCCGGCGTACCAGGTGCTGTCGCGTACTTCCGACCCCCCGAAGCCGCGGTTGAACAC
>NZ_JBFTNR010000782.1:0-1826 GCF_056665995.1 Stenotrophomonas sp. 05L44_2 | reverse complement strand
GAACCAGGCAGAGCGGACCCTGCTGCGGCAACGGGCCGGCCTGCCGCAGGAAAATTGAAGCCGACAAGGTCAGCACTTGTCGGTTTGCCCCGGAGCGGCTATGTTTCGCGCCCAGCGGGCGTGTTCGCGCCTGTCATTCGTGTGTCGTGACCGAGGAGCGGTTGGATGTTTTCAAGGACGAAGAGCGCACCGCGCGCTTTTGCGCGCCTGCTTGCCTATGCCCTGTGCCTGGCCGTATGGCCGTTGGCCAGCCAGGCCGCAGACAAATCGCAGCAGGCCTACTGGGCCGGCTTTGCCTATACCGCTGACGCCGCCGCCGTACAGGCGACCACCCCGCATGCGCATGCCGTGCTGGAAAAGCGTGGCCTGATTCCGCTCAACCAGACCCTGGCACAGGCGCTCAAGCGCCGCGCGCCGGCCAACCTGGAACTGATCGACCAGCCGGTGGCGATGCTCGATGGCACCACCAGTGCCGTGGTGCTGGCCGCTGCGCTGGACCGCGAGCTGGTATCGGTCGAACCGATCGGCGACCAGTACAAGGTGCTGGTGGAAGTGGCACTGCAGGCGCTGTTCTTCGATTTCCGCGAGCGCCAGGTGATCGCCTCCTATCCGCTTACCCTGCAGCGCATCGACGTGCAGGAGTACCGCCCGGACAGCGACGATATCGATGCGATCGTCGCCGATCTGCTGTACGGCGGTGCCGATACCAGCCTGTCGCAGGTGCTGGCCACCACCCTGGCCCAGGCCAAGCTGCCGGAAGCGGCCACGCGTCGCCTGCAGGTGGGTGCGGTGACCTTGTCCGACGCCACGCTGGCCAAGCTGCCCGACCCGAAGTGGGCCGGTCCGCTGCGCGCCACGCTGGCCCATGAGCTGTCCAAGACGCTGTCGTCCAATACCGGTGTCGGCCTGCTGCCGCCGGCCTCGGGCCAGGTGATCGGCGGTGCCATGGCCGCGCGCTTTGCCGACGGCAAGGTCTACCAGCTGAAGATCCCCGAGGCCGACTACGTCATCAGCCTGCAGGTGGATGCGCTGAAGAACGGCGTCATCAGTGAAACGCCGGCGATGAAGACGATGCTGTTCGGCGCGTTCTTCACCGCCAAGGTCACCGAGCCGTTCTCCGGCAAGGTGTACTTCGAACAGCCGCTGCGCAAGGGCGCCACCAAGGTGGTGCCGGTCACGCAGTGGCAGGTCGACCAGTGGTCGGCCAGCTACGAAACCCTGCTGGCCGGCTTCGATGCCTTCGCCGGCGCCGCCGCCAAGCGCGCCGACTCGCGCGCCTGGCTGGACGAGCAGAAGCCAGGCGGACGCCCGCTGCAGCAACAGACCCAAGCCCTCCAGGAGTTGATCAAATCATGTCGCTGATGCGTACCATCCTGCTCATCCTCATCGCCCTGGCGGTGGCCTCGCCGGTCGCCGCGCAGACCGCCAGCTCGCGCGGTACCGGTTCGGCCAGCTACAGCCTGCGCCTGAGTGCCGATACCCGTGCGCAGGCCCTGAACAAGGCCAAGGCCAATGCACTGGAGGCGTACATCGCCGAATCCGGTGCGGCCAAGCTGCGCCTGTTCGAATCGCGTCGCGCCGAGTTCCTCGGTGAAATCGACCGCTACGTGCTCAGCGCCGTGCAGCTGTCGGACAACGAAGACAAGAAGGCCAAGACCTACAGCGTCACCGTCCGCGCCGAAATCAACACCACCCTGCTGCAGACCAAGCTGGATGCCGGTTCGGCCGTGGCCGGTGCCACCGCCGCACAGCGCTCGCTGCTGACCTTCCTGTTCATGGCGCGCTCGCAGGACACCGTGCAGTCGTTCCAGGACAAGGAATACCGC
>NZ_JBFTNR010000781.1:0-1829 GCF_056665995.1 Stenotrophomonas sp. 05L44_2 | reverse complement strand
CAGATAGGCACATCCACCCTGCCCTCGAGCCGCGCATGAGTGATTCGCTGAAGACCCTGCTGGTAATCGCGTTTCTGATCGTCATCGTCTGGAATCTGGGCGCCGGCCTGTATTACCTGCTGGTGGACCGCGGCCAGACCAAGCGCACGGTCAATGCACTGACCCGCCGCATCGGAGTGTCGGTGGCGTTGATCGTACTGGTGATCGTGAGCATCTACATGGGCTGGATCAAACCGCACGGCATCGGCGGCTGACGCCCCATCAGGCCAGGCAGCGCCGGCGGCTGACGCTGCCGACGCCTGCGCGGTCAAAGCACGTAGACGAACAGGAACAGCATCAGCCACACCACGTCGACGAAGTGCCAGTACCACGCGGCCGCTTCAAAGCCGAAATGGTTGTCGCGGGTGAAGTGTCCCTTCGCCGACCGCAGCCACATCACGATCAGCATGATCGTTCCCAGCAGCACGTGTGCGCCGTGGAAGCCGGTCAGCAKGAAGAASGTCGAACCGTAGATGCCCGAGCCGAGCGTCAGGTTCAATTCCTTGTAGGCGTGGATGTACTCCTCGGCCTGCAGGGTCAGGAAGCCAAGGCCGAGCAGCACGGTCAGGCCCAGCCAGATCAACAGCTGGCGGCGGTTGCCCGCCTTCAGCGCATGGTGGGCGATGGTCAGGGTCACGCCCGAGGTCAGCAGGATCAGCGTATTGATCAGCGGCAGGCCCCAGGCCGGGATCGTCTGGAACGCGCCACCGATCGCTGCCGGGCCATTGGTCGGCCAGCCGGCCGAGTAGCCCTGCCACAGCAGCTCGTTGGTCATCACCCCGCGCCCTTCGCCGCTCAACCACGACAGGCCGAGGTGGCGGGTGTAGAACAGCGCACCGAAGAAGGCACCGAAGAACATCACTTCGGAGAAGATGAACCAGACCATCCCCATCCGGAACGAACCATCCACCTGCCGGTTGTAGTTGCCGGCCTGCGACTCGCGCACCACATCGCTGAACCACCAGAACAGGGTCAGCACCAGCATCGCCACGCCGATGTAGAACGTCCAGCGGCCCCAGCTGGCGTCATTGAGCCAACTGGCCACGCCGACCATGGTCACCATCATCGCGATGGAACCGACGAACGGCCACTTGCTCTGGGCCGGGACGAAGTACACGTTGGCGTCGGTAGGTGTCTGGGCCATGGTCGGTATCCGGGTCAGGGAGCAGCATGGGCGCCTTCCGACGTGGCGGCGGGCGCCAGCCGATCGGACAACGCATCGTTGCGGTAGAAGGTGTAGGACARGGTGATCGTGCGGATTTCCGGCGGCAGGTCCGGATCGACGATGAAGCGCACCGGCATGTCACGCTTYTCRCCGGCCTGCAGGGTCTGCGCGGTGAAGCAGAAGCATTCGGTCTTGCTGAAGAATCCCGACGCGCGTGCCGGCGCCACCGACGGCACCGCGCTGCCGACCACGGCCTGCTGGCTGTCGTTGCGGGCGAAGTACAGCGCCTCGTTGAGCTCGCCGGGCACCACATCCATGGTCAGCTGTTCGGGATGGAACGACCACGGCAGCCGCGAATTGACCCCGCCATCGAATTCCACCCGCACGGTGCGCTTGCCGGTGGCAGCACCGGTACTGGCTTCGCTGCCCGGGCCACGTTCCAGGCGCACGCCGAATACCTTCTCGCAGGCGATGCGATACAGCGGTACCAGCGAGAACGTCAGCAGGAACACCACCACCGCAACGCCGATCAGGCGCGGCAGGCCGGCGCTGCGTGACGGAGCGGTGGCCGGTGTTTCGCTCATCGACCGATCACGCCGCTGAGGATGAAGCCGACGTACACCAG
>NZ_JBFTNR010000780.1:0-2956 GCF_056665995.1 Stenotrophomonas sp. 05L44_2 | reverse complement strand
TCATCATGGTGGCCATCTGCCGACTGAAGAAGGCAATTTCCTTCGGCGTGATCTTGCTCCCGGCCGCGCCAAATAGAGGCTTGGGCTTAAGTTTGACCATACCGGGATTTATGCCCTGACGGCGCAACTCGGCCCGCAGCAGGTTCGCATTCTTCGCGGCCTGCTCTCCCTTCATCTTCACGCCCCGCTTGTCGGTCCCCTCCCAGACAAACGGCTGCAGCTCCATGGTGCTACGCGCCACGGGCCCCTTCTTGATCGCACTGCGACTGACAGACATATCGGCTCCCCAAGACCCACCATCCCCAGGCGGGCATCTAGCCGTCGATGGTAGCGGGTTCATGCCCGTCTGGGCAGTTGCCGGAGGGCCCATCATGCGAATTCGTGCCGGGTGCCGACCAAAGGTGACGCACTGCGTCACATTGCCGCGTCCATCGCAGATTCGTACTCCGGGGGTTCCCATCCGTGAAATAGCTGCCATCATGGGCGTGGGGAAATCCAGGGGGAGGCGTGCCGGGGTTGGCACGCAACCTGCGTTGATCCACCCGCAGGGGACAGGAGCCCGCTCAACCGGCCACGGCCGGATCGATCCTGTGCTCTGAACATCAACCACTACTATCTTGGGGACGTACCAAATGAAGAACCAGAAGGGCTTCACCCTTATCGAACTGATGATCGTCGTTGCGATCATCGCCATCCTGGCCGCAATCGCCCTGCCGATGTACCAGGACTACGTGGCCAAGTCGCAGACCGCTGCGGGCCTGGCCGAAGTCACCAGCGGCAAGACCGCCGCTGAAGTTGCACTCAACGAGGGCAAGGACTTCGCTGATCCCGCCGACATCGGTCTGAAGGTTTCGACCCGCTGCCCGACCGTCACCGTGAAGGGCACCGCCTCGTCCGGTGCGGCTTCGATCGCTTGCACCCTGGCCGGCAACTCGCAGGTGAAGGACAAGACCATCACCCTGACCCGCGCCACTGCGGACGGTACTTGGACCTGTGCCACGACCGTGCTGAAGAAGTACTCCCCGACGGGCTGCACCGGCGCCTAATACGCTCCGGAAGAAGCCCCGCGAAAGCGGGGCTTCTTTCGTTTGCAGGGACGGTAATTCACTCATGAAATTACGTAGCCAAGGCCGATCTGGCGGCTGCCCTGTCGGATATCCGGCCGGGCAAGACGACGATGGAGTCCGTTGCACAAGACAACCAGAACGCGGCTCTGGTCAACGCGGAGTACATTGGGCTTAAGCCAAGTACGAGATGCTCTGCGGTTTCGGCGGAACTGGCCGCCACGGGTGTGGGCAGCATAACCTGCACCTTAGTTGGTGGCGCACCCGTTTTAGGCAAGAATTTGATCCTACGCCGGGCAGCCGACGGTACTTGGAGCTGCGACGGCAGCGCCTTTGAAGCACGCTATCGTCCAACGGGCTGCTGATCACATTTCAGCCGGCAATGGGATGTTGGGCGACCCTTGACGGGGCTATCATCCCCGGGGGAGTCAGGATCGAGCCTGCCGGGCCGGCAACGCCGGGCAAGGCAGCGTTGCTCATGGATTGGCGATGCCGCTGGCCGATGCTCGCGGCAGGTTCTGCTGCCCTGTGTGGTGCCCCTGGAGGGCGCACCGCATTGCCAGACCCATGAGCCAAGGATTTCTATGAACGCCGTTACCACCGCCAATCTCGTCGGCATCACCGGCCTGGCCCGCCGCCTCGTCCAGGACGGCGCGCTGGACGAAGTCGCTGCCCGCGATGCCATGGCCAAGGCGGCCGCCGCTCGCCAGCCGCTGCCGACGTGGTTCGCGCAGAACAAGCTGGTCAGCGCCTCGCAGCTCGCCGCCGCCAACGCGGTCGAATTCGGCATGCCGCTGTTCGACGTGTCCACGTTCGACAGCAGCCAGAACGCGATGAGCCTTGTCAGCGAAGAGCTGCTGCGCAAGCACAACGTGCTGCCGCTGTTCAAACGCGGCGGCAAGCTGTTCGTCGGCACCAGCAACCCCACCCATTCGCTGGATGAGATCAAGTTCCACACCAATCTGGTGGTTGAGCCGATCCTGGTGGACGAGGACCAGATTCGTCGCACGCTGGAGCAGTGGCATGCCAGCCACGACACGATGGGGGATGCGCTAGGTGGCGACGATGACGGCATGGCCAACCTCGATGTTGGCGGTGGCGACGACGACATGGCCAGCACCGACAGCGGTATCGACGCCAAGGGCGACGACACCCCGGTGGTCAAGTTCGTGAATAAGGTATTGGTCGACGCTATCCGCAAGGGCGCGTCGGACATCCACTTCGAGCCCTACGAAGACGACTACCGCRTGCGTCTGCGCATCGACGGCCTGCTGAAGATGGTCGCGCGCGCGCCGAACAAGCTCAACCAGCGCATCGCCGCGCGCCTGAAGGTGATGGCGCAGCTGGATATCGCCGAAAAGCGCGTGCCGCAGGACGGGCGCATCAAGCTCAACCTGTCCAAGACCCGGCAGATCGACTTCCGCGTCAGCACGCTGCCTACGCTGTTCGGTGAGAAGGTGGTGCTGCGTATCCTCGATGGCAGCGCGGCCAAGCTGGGCATCGACAAGCTGGGTTACGAGCCGGACCAGCAGAAGCTGTTCCTGGAGGCGATCCACAAGCCGTACGGCATGGTGCTGGTGACCGGTCCGACCGGTTCGGGCAAGACGGTGTCGCTGTATACCGCGCTGGGCATCCTCAACGACGAGACCCGCAACATCTCCACCGCGGAAGATCCGGTGGAAATCCGCCTGCCGGGCGTGAACCAGGTGCAGCAGAACAACAAGCGCGGCATGACCTTTGCCGCGGCGCTGCGTTCGTTCCTGCGACAGGATCCGGACATCATCATGGTCGGCGAAATCCGCGATCTGGAAACGGCGGAAATTGCGATCAAGGCTGCGCAGACCGGTCACATGGTGCTGTCCACGCTGCATACCAACGATGCGCCGCAGACC
>NZ_JBFTNR010000779.1:0-1843 GCF_056665995.1 Stenotrophomonas sp. 05L44_2 | reverse complement strand
GCCGTTGCCGTTGCCTCTGCGGGTGCAGGGCGCAGCCCTGCTGAAGAACCCTAGATATCTGTGGGAGCCAGCCCGTACTGCTCGGCGAAGCGCTTGCTGAAACTCGCTGCGGAACGATACCCCGCGCGTGCTGCCACGGTCTTCAACGGCAGATCGGTGGTGTACAGCAGCTGCATGCCATGGGCCAGGCGCGCTTCGGTCAGCAGCTGGCGCAGGCTGGTGGCTTCGGCGGCCAACCGCCGCCGCAGGGTCGCACCGCTCAGCGCGAAGTGCGCCTCAACGTCGCGCGACTGCCAGTCGCGGGCCGGTTCGGCGGCGATGCGGTCGCGGATCTGCTCGCCCAGCGTCGGTGCGTGCGGCAACAGCAGGTTGCCGTGGCCCTGCCGGCACCACGCCAGCACCAGCGTGGCCAGCGCCAACCGCGCTTCGCTGTAGTCGGCGTCCTGCAACGACTGCCGCCAGCTGCGCAGTACCGTGGCGTGGTCGCCCAGCGCCTCCCGGGCCAGCGTCGCTCCGGCCGTTGGCAAGGCCTCGCTCCACAGCGTGCGCGCCGCCGCCAGGACTTCCGTGCACAGCGGCACGATCGCGCTGAGGTAGCGTCCGGTCTGCGGGTCCGGTGTGTTGACCACGTCGATGCGGCAGCGCTGGGTGATCAGCAGGATGTCGCCCGGGACGAAGGTCAGCGACTGGTGGGCGGTACGTACCTGCTTGCGGCCTTCCAGCAGGATGGCGAACTGTGGCTGGGGAATCTCCACCGAGCTGGCACCGTGCTCGCGGCGGGCGGTGATGCAGGCATAGCCTTCAGCGCGTTGGCAGCCGGCCAGGCTGGCCATCTCCGCCAGTAGTGCCATGGCGGTGGGGGGCATGCCGGTCATATGACGTGTGCGCCCAGCAGGCGACCGACCGCGGCCGCGGCGGCCATCGCCAGTGCACCCCAGAACATCACGCGCAGGGCACCGCGCGTGGGTGATGCGCCACCGGCGCGTGCCGCCATCGCGCCGGTCAGGCACAGGCCGGCCAGCGTGCTGACCGTGGTGGCCGTGGCGACGTTCTGTACCGGCGTTAGCAGTGCGGTCAGCACCGGCAGCGCGGCGCCACAGGTGAAGGCGGCGGCCGACGCCAATGCGGCCTGCAACGGCCGCGCGCGCAGTTCCTCGGTGATGCCCAGTTCGTCGCGCGCGTGGGCACCCAGCGCGTCGTGGGCGGTCAGCTGTTCGGCAACCTGGCGCGCCAACGCCGGCTCCAGCCCGCGATGGCGGTAGATCGCGGTCAGTTCGTCCAGTTCGCTGTGCGGGTCTTCGTGCAGCTCGCGCTTCTCCATCGCCAGATCGGCATTTTCGGTATCGGCCTGGGTCTGCACCGACACATACTCGCCGGCGGCCATCGACATCGCGCCGGCCACGGTGCCGGCCACGCCGGTGGCCAGGATCGTGCTGGCCGAGGCGCCGCTGGCGGCCACGCCGACCACCAGGCCGGCGACCGAGACAATGCCATCGTTGGCGCCCAGTACGGCGGCCCGCAGCCAGCCGACGCGATCGGCACGGTGCAGCTCGGGATGTCGTGAATGGCGGCTCATGGCCCTGAGTGTACGAGGGTCAAGAGGGTGTCGGTAGGATGCTGAAACCCGTCACCGTCGCATGACGTAACGAGCCGCCACGCTATAGTGCGCCCTTGCGATGCAAGGCTCCCAGCCCCACATCCCCTGCCACCGTCCAGCGAGCCACCCCCTTGTCGAGCCCCAGCCACGTCGCCGATACGCCCATTACCGACCGCTCGCAACTGGTGGCGGAGATCGCCTCCGGCGAGAAGCCCCGTTCGCAGTGGCGCATCGGTACCGAGCACT
>NZ_JBFTNR010000778.1:0-1854 GCF_056665995.1 Stenotrophomonas sp. 05L44_2 | reverse complement strand
GCTCTACCACTGAGCTACTGCCGCGTTGCCGTGGCAGGCGGGAGTCGAACCCGCGACCTGGAGCTTAAGGGGCTGTAGTTCCTCCGGCATTCGCGCTGCCGGCATTGAAGCGGTGGCACCGTTGCCGGTGCCGTTTGAAAAGGTGCGGTGACAAGGGAGGTGGAACGTCTGCTTCCTCACGACAGGCAGGAAACGCGGGACTCGAACCCGACCCCGAAGGGACAACCAATGTAGTTCCACCAGCATTCACCGCGAAAACGAATTCCTGGCCCTGCCCGGCTGGCCCCATTGCCAGCCGGGCGGTCCGTGCGGCCTCCCTGCCGCCTTACAACGCCATGTCCTGGATGCGCTCGACCCAGCTGCTGCCGTCCTCGGCCGCAGCGGCGTACTGCGCCATCAGGTCGAACACCGCATCGCTGAAGCCACCGATGTGCAGCACGTCACCGCGCTGCACGGTCTGGCTGCTGGCCACCGGCTGCAGGTCGATGCACACCAGCCGCGCCTGTGGGCAGCGACGCTTCAACGCATCCCACTGCAGCATCGTGGCCGTCTGGCCGCCCTGGCGGGTGTCACGCCAACTCTCGTTGTCCGACACCAGCACCACCAGGTCCACCGGCTCGCGCCGCAGGTTGAGGTAGTGCAGCGGCGCGCTGACCGACGTACCACCGCCGTTGATGGCCAGCTGGCGGGCCAACGTCATCACGCTGTCGCGCGGGTTCAGGCGCACGTGGCGCACCTCGGTATCGAACGGCAACACCTTGGCCTGCGGCTGGCCGCGCAGCACGCAGGCTGCAACCAGCGCCGCCACGTCCACGCAGCGCGCCGCCGTGCTGGAGCCCTTGCGGTAGCCGGTTACCGGCGACTGCATGGAACCGGACACGTCCACCGCCACCACCACCCGCCCGGGCAATGCCGGGGCCGACGCCGTGGCGATCTCCATCGCGTCCTGCAACGCTTCCAGGATCGGCGTCGGCAAGCCACCGCCGGCGTGGAAGGCCATCAGCAGCTGGTAGGGCAGTACGCGGGCACGACGCACCTGCTGCGGATCACGCAGGCGCTCTGCGATCACCTGCACCATCGCCGGATCGTCGAACACGCCATGGCGGGCGAACGTGTTGAGGTTCATCCGCATCGACTGCCACGATGCATTGCGGGCCAGTGCCGACCACTGCGCCGCGTCCAGCGGCAGCGTGCTGTAGTACTGGAACGGCAGGTCCGGCGGCAGTCCGCGCGGGTCACGCTTGAACGCCTCGTACGCCCGCACCACTGCCGGCAGCTGCGCCTCGTCGTAGGGACGACCGATGATCCATGCATACAGCGCCTTGCGCTCGGCGTTGGCCGGCTTCGGGTGCACCATGCGGATCACATCGGCCAGCGACGGCTGCTGGCCGATCGCCGCACGCACCAGCGTTTCCGCCGACGCCTGCTGGATCCACTCACGCACCCTGCGCTTGGGCAGCGAGCCCAGCGAGCGGCGCCCCACCTGGCCGCTGCGCATGATCTGCACGAAGGTGCGCAGCTGGCGGCCGTTGTCGATCACCCGCGGGAAAACCAGGGCGAACGCCTCCGGGTCGCGCAGGCTCAGCACCGCCAGCAGCAGCGCCGGCATGTCCTTCATGTGTGCGACCTGGCGGGCGTACAGGGCGGTACGGGCGATGAAGCGCGGCTCGACCTGCGCGGTCAGCGCCAGCACCTGCTGCAGCTGTGCCTCGGCGTCGCTGTAGAAGGTGTTGTTCAGGCACCCGGTGGCCGCATACAGCGCCAGCGCGGCACGCGGGTCGCGGCGGTAGGCCAGGCCACCGGCTTCATTGACGGTGTCTGCCTGCGGCGGCTGCGGCGTGCGCATCCAGGAGA
>NZ_JBFTNR010000777.1:0-2381 GCF_056665995.1 Stenotrophomonas sp. 05L44_2 | reverse complement strand
CCGCCACTACTCTTCCAGGCTGGCGTTCCAGAATCCCTGCAGCACGCCCGGCGTGGCGGCCAGCGTTGCCAGCACTGCATCCAGTTCAGCGCCATCGACCGTGGTGGCGTACAGCACCGCTTCGATCTCGACATCGCGCTCGCCGAACGGCCGCTGGTCGACCGCGCGTACCGGGTACTGCGCCTGCTCCAGCAACAGCAGCAGCCGGTCCAGCACCTCGGCCTGCTGCTCACGCTGGCAGACCACGTTGATGGCATAGGTGGCCTCGCTGAACGCTTCCGGCAGCGGCTGCCGCTGGATGCGGTTCACCACCGGCCGCAGCAGGGTATTGGCAGCCAGCACGAACACCGCAGCCAGTACCGCTTCAGGCAGCAGCTTGATGCCGGCACAGGCGCCGACCGCAGCCGAACCCCACAGGGTGGCGGCGGTGTTCAGGCCCGACACCTGGGCGCCATCCTTCATGATCGCGCCGGCACCGAGGAAGCCGACGCCGGAGATCACGTAGGCCACCACATGCAGCGGGCAGGTGGGGGTTGAAGTCCATGATGCGTCTCCCTGCGCCGGCGCGCTTACTGCCAGCCGTAGCGGCGGATGTAGAGCTTCTTCAGCGCGGTGGTCAGCACCGCATAGCCGAACAGGATCGCCACCAGGAACGGCCAGTAACCGGCCGGCAATGCCTGCAGCTTGAAGTAGCCAGCCAACGGGCTCATCGGCAGGATCACGCCGATGGCCATGATCGCCCCGGTCATCAGCAGCAGCGGCGGCGCAGCGATGCTCTGCAGGAACGGTACCTTGGGCGTGCGGATCATGTGCACGATCAGCGTCTGGGTCAGCAGCCCGACCACGAACCAGCCCGACTGGAACAGGCCCTGGTCGGCCGGCGTGCGTGCATCGAACACGTACCACATCAGGGCGAAGCAGCTGAGGTCGAAGATCGAGCTGATCGGGCCGAAGAACACCATGAAGCGGCCGATGTCCGCCGGGTTCCACTTCAGCGGCCTGCGCACCAGCTCCTCATCCACGTTGTCGAAGGGAATGGCGATCTGCGAGATGTCATACAGCAGGTTCTGCACCAGCAGCTGCAGCGGCAACATCGGCAGGAAGGGCAGGAACGCCGAGGCCACCAGCACCGAGAACACGTTGCCGAAATTGGAGCTGGCGGTCATGCGGATGTACTTGAGCATGTTGCTGAAGGTGCGCCGCCCCTGGATGACACCTTCCTCCAGCACCATCAGGTTCTTTTCCAGCAGGATGATGTCGGCGGCCTCCTTGGCGATGTCGACCGCACTGTCCACGCTGATGCCAATATCGGCGGCGCGCAGTGCGGGAGCATCGTTGATGCCATCGCCGAGAAAGCCGACCACTTTGCCCTGCGCGCGCAGCTCGCGCACCAGCCGTTCCTTGTGCAGGGGCGTGAGGCGGGCGAACACGCGATGCTCCTGCAGTGCACGCGCCACGGCAGCGTCGTCCATGCGCTCGATCTGCGGGCCGGTCACGATCGTGTCGACGTCCAGGCCGACCTGGGCGCAGATCCGGGCGGTGACCAGTTCGTTGTCGCCGGTGAACACCTTCACTTCCACACCATGCGCGGCCAGCGCCTGCAGTGCGTGAGCAGCGGATTCCTTCGGCGGATCGAGGAAGGCCACATAACCCACCAGGGTCAGATCCCGCTCGTCGGCCTGCGAGTAGACCGTCTGGCTGGCGGCGGTTTCTTTCATCGCCACCGCCACCACGCGCAGGCCCTGTTCGTTCAGTTCCTCGGTGGTCTGCCGCACCCGGGCCAGGCGCTGCGCGTCCAGCGGCATGTCCCGGCCGTTCTCGCGCACGGTGCTGCACACCGCCAGCATCTCCTCCACCGCACCCTTGCAGATCAATTCGTGATGGTCCTCGCGCTCGGAGACCACCACCGACATGYGACGGCGCTCGAAGTCGAACGGAATCTCATCGACCTTGCGGTAGTCCTGCGACAGGCGCAGCGAGCTCTGCAACTCCACATGCTCCAGCACTGCACGATCCAGCAGGTTGATCAGGCCGGTCTGGAAGTGGCTGTTGAGGTAGGCGAAGGTCAGCACCTCCTCCGAATCCTGCCCGAACACATCGGTGTGCCGCTCCAGCGCGATCTTGTCCTGGGTGAGGGTGCCGGTCTTGTCGGTGCACAGCACTTCCATCGCACCGAAGTTCTGGATCGCGTCCAGGCGCTTGACGATCACCTTGCGCCGCGACAGCAGCACCGCGCCCTTGGCCAGGGTGGAGGTGACGATCATCGGCAGCATTTCCGGGGTCAGGCCGACCGCCACCGACAGCGCGAACAGGAATGCTTCGGTCCAGTCGCCCTTGGTCCAGCCATTGACCAGCAGCACGAACGGCACCATCACCAGGGC
>NZ_JBFTNR010000776.1:0-2673 GCF_056665995.1 Stenotrophomonas sp. 05L44_2 | reverse complement strand
ATCCAGTTCCGTCCGTTCGTGGTCTGAGCAGGGCGACGGGACGCCGTCCGATCGCTGACCGGCGCCCGATTACATTTCGTTACAGTTCGCGCAATCGACCGCCAATTTCTGCTGCAACGCAGCAGTTGGCGGAGACGGTATGCGCCTCGTCCTGACGTAAACCCCTGCTTTTGTTCACGTTTGGTGAAAGCGTGTGATGCGTAATGACACAAACCGACACGCGCTTTTTACAGAGCATTAACCAACGAGACTACTATCGGGTCATCGGCTCGGTCATGGACCTGCCGATTCCTTCGACGCCCGTTTTGGCGTCCTTTGCACGACCCGAGAGAGAGAGCTCGTCATGACTTCACGCACCACCGCACTGGGGCAGGCCATCCGCTACGCCCTGGCAACCACCGCGACGCTGGCTGCGCTGCCGGCGTTCGCCCAGAGCAGCAGCACCGCTTCGCCGACCAACCTGGACCGCATCGAGATCACCGGTTCCCGTATCCGCCAGGTGGACGTTGAAACGGCGCAGCCGGTGCTGGCCCTGAGCCGTACCGATATCGAACGCCAGGGCTTCAGCTCCGTTGCCGACATCCTGCAGAACGTGACCGCGATGGGCAGCCCGGCGATCAGCCGCGCAAACGCGCTGAGCTCGGGCGAAAACACCGGCGGCACCTACATCGACATGCGCAACCTGGGCGCGCAGCGCACCCTGGTGCTGGTCAACGGCAAGCGTCTGGGCATCAGCACCTCGGGCCTGCAGGACGTGTCCTCGCTGCCGGTGTCGGCGGTAGAGCGTATCGAAGTGCTGAAGGATGGCGCTTCGGCCATCTACGGTTCCGATGCGATGGCCGGCGTGGTCAACATCATCACCCGTTCCAACGTCAACGGCGTGACCGCCAACGTCTACCACGGCCAGTACAGCGAAGGTGACGGCGCACGCGATCGTTTCGACGTAGTGGGTGGCTGGAGCAACGACCGCGTGTCGCTGACGCTTGCGCTGGAACACTCCGAAGAAAAGAGCGTGTGGGCACGCGACCGCTGGTTCAGCAAGTACGGTACCAGCGACCACAACCCCAATGACCCCTCCAACTGGACCACGCTGAGCCAGTACGGCCAGATCACCGGCCTGAAGGGTCGCCCGGGCTGCACCGATACCAGGCTGGGCTGCGGCTACTCGCTCAACCGCGGTGCCGACCCGACCAACCCGGCSAAYTACCACYTSACCGATSCGACSSCGTTCACCGGTGACGTCAGCAATGCCAACGACCAGATGCACGTCATGTACCCGATCAAGCGTGATTCGGTGTACTTCGATGGCCGCTTCAAGCTGACCGATGACATCAACCTGCGCACGGAGTTCGGCTACAACAAGCGTTCTTCCGAGCGCCAGATCGCCGGCTACCCGACCCAGTCCAGCTCGGTGTCGATTCCCAACGACCCGAACGCCACTGGCCAGATGTCCAGGGACAGCTACTTCAACCCGTTCGGCAGCCAGCACGGCTACRCCAACCCGACTGCAGTGTCCTGGAACCGCCGCACCTGGGAAGTGCCGCGCGTGAGCACCAGCGAACTGAAGACCTATCGTGCGGTGGTGTCGCTGGATGGCACCTTCGAGATCGGCCAGCGCTACTTCGACTGGGACGTGGGCTACCAGTACAACCGCAACGAGCTGACCGCCACCGCCACCGGCAACCTGCACAAGAAGCGCGTGCGTGATGCCGTGGGCCCGTCGTTCCCACCAAGAACGCGTTCGCCAATCTGTCGGGCAGCATCATGACCCTGCCGGCCGGCGACCTGGGCTTTGCCTTCGGCGTCGAAAGCCGCAAGGAAGATGGCCAGTACACGCCTGACGCGCTGGCCCAGACCGGTGCCACCACCAACCTGGCCGCTGGTCCGACCGGTGGCAGCTACACCGTGAAGGAAGCGTACCTGGAGCTCAACGTGCCGATCCTGGCCGACCTGCCGGGCGCCAAGGAACTGAGCTTCAGCGCCGCAACGCGTTTCTCCGAGTACAACACCTTCGGCAACACCCTCAACAGCAAGTTCGGCTTCAAGTGGAAGCCGATCGACCAGCTGCTGGTCCGCGGCACCTGGGCCGAAGGTTTCCGTGCACCGACCATCAGTGACCTGTACGGTGGCGGTTCGGAAACCTTCGCCCAGTTCAGCGACCCGTGCGACACCGTGTTCGGCGCTTCCAGGAACAGTGCTGAAGTCCGCGCACGTTGCGCTCGCGACATCGCCGACGCCGGCAACTTCCGTCAGCTGCGGCAGGGCAATACGCCGGTGACCACCGCGCAGGACGCAACGCCGACGCCGTTCGTGTCCGGTTCCAACCCGCAGCTGACCCCGGAAACCTCGACCAGCAAGACGCTGGGCCTGGTGTGGAGCCCGACCTTCGTCAGCAACCTCAACGTTGCGCTGGACTGGTGGAAGATCCGCATTGACAACACCATTGTCGATGACAGCCCGAACCAGATCCTCACCGACTGCTACGAGCAGGGTATCGAAGCGCGTTGCGGCCGCTTCACCCGTGATGCGGCCACCGGCATCGTCACYGGCCTGAAGTTCGGCAACCGCAAYGCCGGCTTCGCCGAGACCGAAGGCTACGACCTGGATGTCAGCTACCGCGTGGATACCAGCTACGGCAAGCTGAGCGCTGGCTGGACCAGCACCTACGTCAGC
>NZ_JBFTNR010000775.1:0-3103 GCF_056665995.1 Stenotrophomonas sp. 05L44_2 | reverse complement strand
GGCCACCATGACGCTCGGCGCGAAGCTGCCGGTGGCGGCCAACGAGGCCTACAACGACTTCGTGACGATCCGCAGTACCGAAATGGCCCGCAGCGCGCTGGTCCTGCCCTGAACCGGCGGCCGGCGGACCGACTGGCGCCGCCGGCCCCCACTGCGCTACCGTCGGCTTCCAGACGAAGGCGTACGGGCCGTTCCTGCGCATTCGGCTAGAATTCCCCTCTTCTTTACACGACGGCTTCCGATGAATCCGAACTACCTCGACTTCGAGCAACCCATCGCCGACCTGGAAGCCAAGATCCAGGAACTGCGCAACGCCAGTGCCGGGCCGGCGGTCAATGTCGAGGCCGAAGTGCATGCGCTGCAGGACAAGCTGCGCGTGCGCACCGCACAGATCTTCCGCAACCTGACCTCGTGGCAGGTGCTGCAGCTGGCCCGCCATCCGTCGCGCCCGTACACCGCCGACTACATCCGCATCATCTGCGATGAGTTCCAGGAACTGGCCGGCGACCGTGCCTTCGCCGACGACAAGGCGATCATGGGCGGCCTGGCCCGCATCAATGGCCGCTCGGTGATGGTCATCGGCCACCAGAAGGGCCGCGACACCAAGGAAAAGATCAAGCGCAACTTCGGCATGCCCAAGCCCGAGGGCTACCGCAAGGCGCTGCGCCTGATGAAGATGGCCGAGCGTTTCGGCCTGCCGGTGCTGACCCTGATCGACACCGCCGGCGCCTGGCCGGGCATCGATGCCGAGTCACGCGGCCAGTCCGAGGCGATCGCGCGCAACCTGATCGAGATGGCCGAACTGAAGGTGCCGATCATCTGCACCGTGATCGGTGAAGGCGGCTCGGGCGGCGCACTGGCGCTGGGCGTGGGCGACCGTACCGTGATGCTGGAATACGCGGTGTACTCGACCATCACCCCGGAAGGCTGTGCTTCGATCCTGTGGAAGGATGCCGGCAAGGCCAAGGATGCTGCCGAGCAGCTGGGCCTGACCGCGCCGCGCCTGAAGGGCCTGGGCCTGGTCGACAAGGTCGTGCGCGAGCCGACCGGCGGCGCCCACCGCAACCCGACGCAGATGGCCAAGCGACTGAAGGCCGTGCTGCTGAACGAGCTGGACGCGCTGGATGCGCTGTCCACCGAAGAGCTGCTCGACCAGCGCTACAAGCGCCTGCGCAGCTACGGTACTTACGAGGCGGCCTGAGCCTGTGCTCGAGGCGTTACTTTTCTTTTCGCGTCCCTGCGCTCCTCAGTCCGCCAAGGGACGGCGCGGAACTCGCTACGCTCAAACATCCGCGCCTCTACGCCCTTGCCGGACCTCCGGTGCTCGGCTCGCTTGAAGGCGGATTGGGAAAGCAGAGCGAAAAGCATCCACGCATGGCGTGGATCTACTGGGTGCAGGTGTGGCGTTTGACGTTGGGTCCGCCTTTTAGCGAGCCGAGCATCGCAGGGGAATCAGGGGCCTAGAGGCGCCGATGTCTGAGCGCAGCGAGTTCGGCGCCGTCCCCTGATTCACCGAGAAGCACAGGGCACCGGTGCGTAGCACCGGCTCGCGACCTGGCGGCGTGTTCTTTGGTTACTTTCTTGCACGAGCAAGAAAGTGACATGTTCGAGAGCTCCAGATCTCAGAACGGCTTGGCCAGCACCAGCCAGACGATCGGGATGAAGGCCAGCAGCGGAATCTCGTTGATCCAGCGCAGCGCGCGCGACGACGGCAGCGCCCTGCCCTTGGCCACGCCCTTCAGCAGCCGCCCGATCCAGATGAAGTACGCCAGCAGCACCACCACCAGGCCCAGCTTGGCGTGCAGCCAGCCTGCGCCACCCGGGGCGACCATGGTCGGGAAATCCGGAATCACCTTGTAGCCCAGCCACAGCACCAGGCCGAGCACGAACGCCAGGCCGAACATCGAATGGCCGAAGCGGTACAAGCGCATGCCCATCAGCTGCAGGCGCTCGACCACCGCCGGCTGCCCCGCGGTCTCGGACAGGTTCACCAGGATGCGCGGCAGGTAGAACACCGTGGCCATCCATGCCACCACGAACACGATGTGGAAGGTCTTGACCCAGTAATAGCTCTGCATGCGCTCGCTCCGGCGGCTGGCGTGGATGTCCGCCATTCTCGCATGTCGTGGCGAGGCCACCTCACGTGCAACCGCCGCGACACATCGACGCATGACGTGCTGCAACGCCGTACGATAGGCGCCGATTTCACGACTGCACCGGATCGCCATGGACAAGACCTACGACGCCGCCTACTTCCAGCGCTGGTATCGCCGCGCCGACATCGGTGGCAGCGCGCGCCTGGCGCGCAAGGTCGCCCTCGCCGTGGCGACGGCCGAGTACTACCTGGAACGACCGATCCGCAGCGTGCTGGACGTCGRCTGTGGCGAAGGGGCATGGCGCGCGCCGCTGCTGAAACTGCGTCCGAAGGTCGAATACCTCGGTTTCGACAGCAGCGAGTACGCTGTGCGCCGCTACGGCCGCACCCGCAACCTGCACCTGGCCAGCTTCGGCGATTTCGCCTGGCTGCGACCCTGCGCCCCGGTCGACCTGCTGGTCTGTTCGGACGTGATGCACTACGTGCCCAACCGCGAACTTCGCGCAGGCCTGGCCGGTGTCGCCGAGCTGACCGCAGGCGTGGCGTTCCTGGAGACCTTCGCCGCCGAAGATGAATTCGAGGGCGACCATGACGGCTTCCAGTCGCGCCCGGCCCGTTGGTACCGGCGCGAGCTGACCCGGCAAGGCCTGCAGGCAGTCGGCTCCCACCTCTGGCTGGGGCCAGCGCTGGCCACTGAAGCGACTGCGCTGGAACAGGCGGCCCGCTGAATACGATCAGTGAGTCTGCTTAACGTCCGGGACAGTCGGATGCGCTATGCTGCGCGGCAACATAAGACCATACATATTCGGTCGGCATGCTCTATCAACTGCACGAACTGACCCGCAACCTGCTCGCCCCCTGGGTGCACCAGGCCCAGGCCAACGCCAAGTTCTTCGCCAACCAGGGACACTGGTGGTCGCAGATGCCTGGCGCTGATCGTCTGGCGGCGGTCAATGAGCTGTTCCATCGCATCGGCAAGGATTACGAGAAGCCCGAATGGGGCATCAA
>NZ_JBFTNR010000774.1:0-1884 GCF_056665995.1 Stenotrophomonas sp. 05L44_2 | reverse complement strand
CTGCTGGCCGGACTGGGCATGGCTGCCCTGCTCTGGCTGGCCTCGCTCTGGTAAGACACACATGAACGACCTTTCCCACGTCCGCGACAGCTGGTGGCTGGCCAGCCTCGGCAACACCCTGATCTGGGCACGCCTGCGCATCCGCGAGGCCGGCACTGCCGAAGTGCTGGACAGCGATGGCAATACGCTGAGCTACGACAGCGAAGACACTGCACGCTCGCAGCTGTTCGATGCCGAGTTCGTCGAGTACGACGGCCTGGATGAAGAAGATGCGCTGGTGCGCGGCTTCTCGCTGCATGAAGTGCAGCCACCGCAGGCAGGCAGCGACGAAGGCCTGCGCGGGCGCATGGTGCAGTCGCTTGGCAGCCGCGCCTGAGGCCAACCGATGTTCACCCCGCGCGCTTTCGCCGAGACCGACCTGCTGTGGCTGGATCGCCTGCTGGCGCGTGATCCGTTCGTCACCGTGCTTACCGCCGGTGGCGATGGCCTGCCGGAACTGACCCGGCTGCCGGTGCTGTACCAGCGCGACGGCGACCACATCGAGCTGCGCGGCCACTGGGCCCGTGCCAACCCGCAGGCACGCCACAGCGGTGCGGCCAAGGTGCTGGTGGAGGGGCCGCATGGCTATGTATCGGCCAGCTGGTATCCGGACAAGGAACCGATGGCACGGGTGCCCACCTGGAACTACGCCGCCGCCGAGTTGCGCGGCCAGTTGCAGCCCTTCGACGATACCGATGCCCTGGCCCAGCTGGTCAGCGATACCGGCGACCACTTCGAAGCCAGCGTCGGCCAGGACTGGCGGTTCGAACCCGAGCGTGACGACCACCGCCGCCAGCTGCGCGGCATCGTCGGCTTCCGTTTTACCGTCGAACAGGTGCAGCTGACGCTGAAGCTGAGCCAGAACCACCCCGAGGCCAACCAGCAAGCGGTGATGGCCGAACTGGAACGCCTGGACAATCCCCATTCCACCGAACTGGCGCAGTGGATGCGCCGGTATCGCGACGAAGCCGCCGCAGGCAGCTGAGCGCTCTGTTTCCCGCGACGACGCGGCCAGAACGGCCGCGCCTTGCCCCCACCCGACGTCAGGGACCCCGAACATGAAAGACATCCACAAGCTGCTGCAGAACAACCGCGAATGGGCTGACCGGATCGAGAAGGAAGATCCTGACTTCTTCCATCAGCTGGCCAAGCAGCAGCATCCGGAATACCTGTGGATCGGCTGTTCCGATTCGCGCGTGCCGGCCAACCAGATCATCGGCATGGCCCCGGGTGAGGTGTTCGTGCATCGCAACGTGGCCAACGTGGTGGTGCATACCGACCTGAACTGCCTCAGCGTGATCCAGTACGCCGTGGACCAGCTGAAGGTGAAGCACATCCTGATCGTTGGCCATTACGGCTGCGGCGGCGTGCACGCCAGCCTGAACAACACGCGGGTGGGCCTGGCCGACAACTGGCTGCGCCATGTCGGTGACGTGGCACAGAAGCACGCCGCGATCATGGATGCGATCGAGGAGCCGGAGCTGAAGCATGCCCGCCTGTGCGAACTGAACGTGATCGAGCAGGTGGTCAACGCCTGCCGCTCGACGATCGTGCAGGACGCCTGGGCCCGCGGCCAGAAGCTGATGGTGCACGGCTGGGTGTACAGCCTGAAGGACGGCCGCGTGCGCGAAATGGGCATCGACGTGGGCGCACCTGAAGAACTGCAGCCGGCCTACGAGAAGGCCCTGTCCTACGTTCCGCGCCGCGGCCGGCGCGACTGACCCTCCCTTACGGACACCCCCATGCTTGCCTCCCCCATCAACCTGCTGGGCTGGATCGAGGAAAACCGGCATCTGTTGAAGCCGCCGGTCGGCAACAAGATGATCGACAACGGCGATTTCATCG
>NZ_JBFTNR010000773.1:0-1886 GCF_056665995.1 Stenotrophomonas sp. 05L44_2 | reverse complement strand
GTCCTCGCCGTTGGGCACCGGCCGGATTTCACCGGACAGGCCGACTTCGCCGAACGCGATGGTCTTCTCGGCCAGCGGACGGTCCTGCAGCGAGGACAGCACCGCCAGCAGCACCGGCAGGTCGGCGGCGGTCTCCTGCACGCGGATGCCGCCGACCACGTTGACGAACACGTCCTGGTCGCCAACCAGCACGCCGCCATGCCGATGCAGCACCGCCAGCAGCATGGCCAGGCGGTTCTGCTCCAGCCCCACCGCCACGCGGCGCGGATTGGACAGCGGCGAGGCGTCGACCAGCGCCTGCACTTCCACCAGCAGCGGCCGGGTGCCCTCGCGGGTAACCATCACGCAGCTGCCCGGCTGGTGCGTGCTGGCACCGGAAAGGAAGATCGCCGACGGATTGGAGACCTCCTTCAGGCCCTTGTCGCCCATCGCGAACACGCCCAGTTCGTTGACCGCACCAAAGCGGTTCTTGAACGCGCGCAGCAGGCGGAAGCGGCTGCCGCTCTCGCCTTCGAAATACAGCACGGCATCGACCATGTGCTCCAGCACGCGCGGGCCGGCGATGCCGCCTTCCTTGGTCACATGGCCGACCAGGAACACGGCGGTTCCGGTTTCCTTGGCGAAACGCACCAGCCGTGCGGCACTCTCGCGCACCTGGCTGACCGAACCGGGCGCGGCGGTCAGCGTCTCGGTCCAGAGCGTCTGTACCGAATCGGCCACGATCAGCCGCGGCCCACTCTTGGTGGCGTGCTGCAGGATGGATTCGACACCGGTCTCGGCCAGCGCGTTGACGCCCTCCAGCGGCAGCTCCAGCCGATGCGCGCGGCCGGCGACCTGGGCCAGTGATTCCTCACCGGTGACGTAGAGCACCGGCAGGACCGCAGCCATCTTCGCCACCGCCTGCAGCAGCAGGGTGGATTTGCCGATGCCCGGATCACCACCGACCAGCACCACCGCGCCCTCGACCAGGCCGCCGCCGAGCACGCGGTCGAATTCACCGATGCCGGTGCTGACCCGGTTGTGTTCGGTCTGCGCCACGTCCTTCAGTGCGGTGATCTTCGGCGGGTCGATCTTGCCCGCCCAGCCGGCACGGCGCGAGGCGGGCGCCTTGGCCGCCGCAGCGCTCTCAAGGACGATTTCCGACAGCGAGTTCCAGGCATTGCACTCGGTGCACTGGCCTTGCCACTTGCTGTATTCGGCGCCGCATTCATTGCAGACATACGCGGTGCGGGCTTTGGCCATCGGAGATTTCCTGCAGGGGCAACGAGCGTGGCAGGATAGCCGAGCCGGGTCGCAGCTGCTGCGACCACTCAAGTCCCACCCGTCGGTGCCGATAGCGGTGGCGGGCGTGCGCCTTGCGGGCGCCCCTCCCTCCTCCTCTGGATTCAACATGACTGGTAGTTACAGTCAGAGCCTGGTCGCCATCTCGTTGCTGGTGGCCATGCTGGCATCGTATACCGCGCTGGATATGGCCGGCCGCCTGGCCACGGCCGAGGGCCGGGTCGCCCGCTGGTGGCTGGCCGGCGGTGCCGCCGCGATGGGCCTGGGCATCTGGTCGATGCACTTCATCGCGATGCTGGCCTTCAAGCTGCCGGTTCCGGTCGGTTACGACCTGGCGATCACCCTGTATTCGCTGGCGGTGTCGATCGGCGCGTCGGCCTATGCGCTGTGGCTGGTGTCGCGCCCCAGCCTGCCGTTGCAGCGGCTGGCCGCGGGTGCGGTGCTGATGGGACTGGGTATCGCCGCCATGCACTACCTGGGCATGGCCGCCATGCGCATGCAGCCCGGTATCGATTACCACCCCGGCTGGTTTGCCGCGTCGATCGCAGTGGCCATCGCTGCCGCCGGTGCAGCGCTGTGGATTGCCTTCCGGCTGCGCGTGGAAC
>NZ_JBFTNR010000772.1:0-1886 GCF_056665995.1 Stenotrophomonas sp. 05L44_2 | reverse complement strand
GCACTGAAACGGTCGCCGGGCTTCAGTGCGGCCACGCCGGACGGCGTGCCCATGAACACCAGATCGCCGGCGCGCAGCTGCCACAGCTTGGACAGCTCGTGCAGGATCTCCGGCACGTTCCAGATCATCTGGTCGAGCAGGGACTGCTGGCGGACTTCGCCATTGATCTCCAGCGACAGATTGAGGGCGGCCAGATCGCCGACTTCACCGGCGTGCACGATCTCGCTGATCGGTGCAGAGGCATCGAAACCCTTGGCCGAATCCCACGGGTGGCCCTTCTCCTTGGCGGCCGCCTGCAGGTCGCGGCGGGTCAGGTCCAGGCCCACGGCATAGCCATAGACCAGGGCCTCGGCGTCGGCCACGGCCAACTCGCCGGTGGGCGCGTCACGGCCGATCGCCACCACCAGTTCCACCTCGTGATGCAGGTTGCTGGTGGCAGGCGGGTAGGGGATCACATCGTCGTGGCCGACCACGATGGCGTCGGCCGGCTTGGTGAAGAACATCGGGCGGCCGCGATCATCTGCTGCGGGCACGGCAGCACCCATCTCACGCGCGTGGTCGGCGAAGTTGCGGCCGACGCAGTAGATGCGGTGCACGGGAAAGCTGCCGCCACCAACCACCGGTACACGCGGCGTGGCTGCAGCAGGGATCACATCGGAGACATCGGACATGCGGGCATCCAGGAAGGGAGTGCCCGCAGTCTAGAACGCAGCAAGGCCCGCCGTCAGCGGGCAGCGTCGATCAGCGCGAGGACGGCAGCGCCGACTTGCGCACCACGTGGTACTMGCCCTCGACCACGTTCGGGTCGACCGGGCGGCTCGGGCCGGGCTTGCGCGAAGCCAGCAGCTTCCACGCCAGGCCCACCAGGATCATGGCTGCACCGACGAATACGCCGATGAACACCATCGCGGCCAGGATCGCCAGGCCGAGCAGGCCCACGGCAACGCGCACCAGCGGATGGCGCGGCTTGCGCGGGGCAAACAGGGTGCGGAACTGGTGGAAGGCGAAATCGCGATTGAACATGGTGGCTCGATAGGCTGGAAATCAGCGAGCCATGAGTATCGGCAGGTGCCACTGTCATTGAGTGAAAAACTCGTTAAATATAGCCTTGGCTTATTACGGATCAATGACTTGTGTTCATGTCGCAGCTAGTCACATGACCAGGCGTGCGACAATGCGCGATTCCGTCCGAGCCTTCGCCATGACTGCCGCTGTTGCCCTCATCACCCTGGATGCCATTGCCGATGGTGCGTTTGCCGAGGTTGAAGCGGTGGTCGATGGCGATGCCGAGTCGCTGCTGCTGTACCGCGACGGTGAGCAGGTGCGGGCGTTCCTGAACATCTGCCCGCACGCGGGCCGCCGCCTGGATTGGGCGCCCGGCCAGTTCCTTAAGAGCCGCGAAGGCCATCTGGTCTGCGCCGCCCACGGCGCCTCGTTCGCGCTGGACAGTGGCGACTGCATCGCCGGCCCCTGCAAGGGCGACCGCCTGCGCGCAGTGCCGGTGGATGTGCGGGATGGACAGGTCTACCTGGCCTGAGGCATCGGTGTGCGGACCAACGGTCCGCACCCACCGAGTTCAGAACCCACCACATCAGCGAAACATCCAGGAATCCATCCACGCATGGCGTGGATCTACCGTGTCGACCAAGGTCGACACCCACCCACAGCATCACAGAATGCCGTTCCGACAGCGCGCGGAAATCTGTCGAAGGCGGGGTGGGTCCGGTTGCGGGGGTGTCCGCGGCATGGATGCCGCGGCCAAGCCCCCAAGGGTGAGGGCGCTTTGCTTGCGAAGCACTGCTTCGCAAGCGCCCGAACGCACAGCCGCCAGCGGCTGGGCCGGTCTGGGGGTTTACGGCGTCCCCCGCAACCGGACCCACCCCGCC
>NZ_JBFTNR010000771.1:0-1893 GCF_056665995.1 Stenotrophomonas sp. 05L44_2 | reverse complement strand
CCCTTGTTGTTAAAGGGGGCGCGCCGAAGGCGCGGGGATAAGGAGGAATGCGCGGGCAATTCTGCCTGAGCCGGGGACTGGGACCATGGTCTATTTGGGACCTCGGCCCCGGCTCAGGCATAATTGCGGGTGAAACTTCCTTTGCGCCGGCGTTTCCGGGCACGTCCGGACGGCGTTTTTCCCCCTGTTCGGAACATCGATCAATGACGCAGAAAATTACGGTCATCCGCGGCGACGGCATTGGCCCGGAAATCATGGACGCCACCCTGTTCGTGCTCGACCAGCTCAACACTGGCCTGGAGTACGAAGACGCCGACGCCGGCCTGGTGGCCCTGGAGAAGCACGGCGATCTGATGCCGGCGGTGACCCTGGAATCGATCGCGCGCAACAAGGTCGCGCTGAAGAGCCCGCTGACCACCCCGGTTGGTGGCGGCTTCACCTCGATCAACGTCAGCCTGCGCCGCCACTTCGACCTGTACGCCAACGTGCGTCCGGCCCACACCTTCCCGAACACCAAGTCGCGTTTCGACAACGTCGACCTGATCACCGTTCGTGAGAACACCGAAGGTGCGTACCTGGCCGAAGGCCAGGAAGTGTCGGCCGACGGCGAGACCGCTTTCTCCGGCACCCGCATCACCCGCAAGGGCTCCGAGCGCATCGTGCGTTACGCCTTCGAGCTGGCCAAGAGCACCGGCCGCAAGAAGGTCACCGCCGTGCACAAGGCCAACATCATCAAGTCGACCTCGGGCCTGTTCCTGGCCGTGGCGCGCGAAGTCGCCGCGCAGTACCCGGACATCGAGTTCCAGGAAATGATCGTCGACAACTGCTGCATGCAGCTGGTGATGCGTCCGGAACAGTTCGATGTGATCGTCACCACCAACCTGTTCGGTGACATCATTTCCGACCTGTGCGCCGGTCTGGTCGGTGGCCTGGGCCTGGCCCCGGGCGCCAACATCGGCAAGGACGCGGCGATCTTCGAAGCCGTGCACGGCACCGCGCCGGACATCGCCGGCCAGGGCAAGGCCAATCCGTGCGCCCTGCTGCTGGCGGCGGCACAGATGCTCGACCACGTCGGCCAGCCGGAAAACGCCGAGCGCCTGCGCAAGGCCATCGTCGCCACGATGGAAGCCAAGGATTCGCTGACCGGCGACCTCGGCGGCACCGGCAACACGATGGGCTTCGCCMAGGCSATCGCCAGCCGCCTGTAAGCGGCGGCTCGACTCCGATTGGATCCACAGCGGGGCGCCTTCGGGCGCCCCGCTGCGTTTCACCGGCCAGTAGATCCACGCCATGCGTGGATGGCGGCATCATCTGCAAGGAAAATGATCTGTGCGAAAACCGCACAGATTGTGTGCTCAACGGCGGCTGGTTCGTGCATTCAATGCTCCTCATCCTGTGCCCACTTTCCACCGCACAGGAGCTTGACCATGAACCTCACTGCTTTCGGCCTGGCCGGCCTGATCGGCATGGCTGCCACCGCCCCGGTTGTCGCCGCCGAGCCGGTCCACCCCACCATCCGCCATATGGCTGGCGCTGCGGCTGCCACCTCGCTCGACGCAGCGAAGACGGCCGTGCTGGTGATCGACTTCCAGAACGAGTACTTCGACGCCAGCGCCGCGCCCGGTTTCGCCGGTGGCCGCATGGTCATTCCCGATGGCGTGGCGGCCCTGCGGCAGACGCGTCGCGTGGTCGACTTCGCTGATGCCAACGGCATCCGCGTGATCCATGTGCAGCACGTATTGCCGGCAGGCGCGCCGCTGTTTGCAGAAGGCAGTGTCAACGCGGCATTCCACCGTGACATGCAACCGCGCAAGGGCGAGACGGTGGTGCAGAAGCAACGCGGCATTCCACCGTGACATGCAACCGCGCAAGGGCGAGACGGTGGTGCAGAAG
>NZ_JBFTNR010000770.1:0-1905 GCF_056665995.1 Stenotrophomonas sp. 05L44_2 | reverse complement strand
TGCAGGAATGCCTGCAGCGCTGCGACCCGGTGCRCCTCCAGGCTGCCTGACAGACGCGCCGCGCGCGCCGCGTCATCGGTCAGCCGCACCTGTACCTGGTTGTGGCGGTTGAAGGCAGCCGCCACCTCGTCCAGCCGCTCATCGCGGAACGACACCCGGCGCTGCTGCCAGTCCAGCAGCATGGACATCGGTATTTCCAATGGCTGCACCGCATGGCTGCGGTGATCGACCTGGACCACCTTCCCGGCAGGCAGCTGCGCCAGCCGTCGTTGCCCGCTGCCGGCGGTCCAGACCTCCACCTCGCCGGACACCACGCCGWTGCGCGTACTCTGCAAACGGCGCGAGACATCGAACACGGTGCCGATGTCGCGGATCCGCAGATCGCCAACCTGCACCTCGAACGGCCGGCGATCCGCTGCGATATCGAACGTGGCCTCGCCGCTCAGCAGTTCCACCCGACGGCTGAACCAGCCGATGTTCACCCGCAGACGGCTGTCTGCGTTCAGGCGCACCTGCGTCCGGTCAGCCAGCACCACCTCACGCAGTTGCCCGTGGCCGGCGATCAGCATCTGTTCGCGAGGCATCAGCCACGGCACCAGTCCGGCCACCAGCAACAGGCAGCAGGCCACCGCAGCCACCCGCCTCCAGAGTGGTCGGCGTGATCGCGATGCGACCACGGCGCGCGGCACGGGCACCGGTACGGCAAACAACGGCACGACTTTCGCCGTTGCCGGCAGCTCCGGCAACGCGGCCCTGTCCCCCTGCTCCTGTCCGTACGCCACCATCACCGCGCCTACCTGCCGGTGCACGTGCAGGACATGCAGGTACGCGCGTATGTGTTCGGGAGAGCGCTTCATCCATGCCATGAACTCGATGCGCTGAGCGGCGCTCAGGTCACCCTCGCGGTTGCACAGGAACCAGTGCGCGGCCTGCTCGGCCACCTCGTCATCCATCGCTGCAGGCTCCTGCCGGTTCATCCATCCTTCCCGGCGCCGAGCGCCTTCCTGCAGGCATCCAGTCCCTTGCCGATGTGCTTGCGCACCATGTGCACCGACACATCCAGCTGTGCCCCCACCTGCCGGCAATCCAGCCCATCGCGATAGTGCAGCTCCATCACCCGCCGCGTTGTCGGCGGCAGTTGCGCGATGGCGCCGCGGATTCCGCTCCAGCGCTGCGCCCGCTCGAAATCAGCTTCGATGTCCTCCTCGCTGCGCAGTACCTCGGCCAGCAGGTCGACGTCCTCGATCTGTGGCAGGCCGGAGCGCGAGCGTGCCTGTTCACGCGCCAGGTTGGCAGCCACCGCGAACAGATAGGCTTCGGGGTTCTCGATCGCCTGGGCATCTTCGCCGGTACTGCGCAGCAGCCGCAGGTAGACCTCCTGGGCCAGGTCCTCGGCATCGGCAGCCTGTGAACCACGCCGAAGGAAGAAGCCACGCAGCAGGCGGCGCCGCAAGGCGTAGCTCTTCTCCCAGATCCTGACGCTGTTCACAACCGACCAACCACCCCGAGGCTGGAAAACCCAGCAGGGTGCACACCAACGATGACATCCGCATTGCAGCGCTGCATGGCCAAGCGAAGGTTCGCGCAGACCCAATCGTCGCCCGTCTACCCGCCAGCCGATACGGCGCCTACGCTTGTCTCCTCGGCAGCCACCACGGCCGCCCCCGCGCCACGGACCCGCCGGCGCGACTCCGCTCCAGAGCTGTCGCCCTGCCGGCGGTGCCGTGCAGGTGCAGAACCGGCGCTCTCTGGAGACGCAGCATGAACCAGGCACATTTCCCTCTCGACGCCGATCCGCAGGAAACCCGCGAATGGCGCGAGTCCCTGCAGGCGGTGATCGAGGCCGGCGGCCGCCCCCGCGCGCACTATCTGCTGGACCAGCTCGATGCACTCGATGTGCAGCAG
>NZ_JBFTNR010000769.1:0-1907 GCF_056665995.1 Stenotrophomonas sp. 05L44_2 | reverse complement strand
GCACCGAACAGCGCCACCAGCCCCGCCGCCAGCACCACCGAAACGCCCTCGAAGATATCGTTGCGTGCGCATTCCCAGGCCGATGCCAGGTTCACGTCATCATTGCGATACGGCGTCAGCAGCCACAGGCAGAAACCGTTGGCAGCCAGGTTCAACAGCGCGGCCAGGCCCATGCTTTCGAACAGGGGAACCTGCGGATGCGCCAGCCGCCATCCGATCTGTGCCGCCACTGCCACGGCCGCAGCCAGGATCAGCACGCCCTTGAACAACGCAACCCGCGCCTTGGCCGCCACGCCGGCCCCCACCACCAGCAGGCTCAGCAGATAGGTCGCCGCATCGCCCAGGTTGTCCAGCGCACCGGAGAGCAACGAGGAGGAATGGCTGTACCAGGACGCGCCGACCATCATCAGGAAGGTCGCCAGGTTGATCAGCAGGACGATCCACAGCACGCGCCGGTGGCGCGCCTGCATGGCTGCCACATCCAGCGTCTTGCCGCAGCCACAGCATTCGCCCATCGCCCTGCCCTCTGCCTGTCGTACCCCATTATCACGCCAATCAGGCCCGTCGGCAGCTGCTGCGGCGGGTCCACCCACAATTGCACGTCCTGGCCCCTGTTGTGCTGCAATGGCGCTTCCCCGGCACGGAGACACGCATGAAGACGCTTGGCCTGATCGGTGGCATGAGTTGGGAGAGTTCGGCGCAGTACTACCGCCTCATCAACGAAGAGGTACGCGCGCGGYTGGGCGGCGCGYATTCKGCGCAGYTGCTGATGTGGTCGCTGGATTTCGCCCGCATCAAGCAGCTGCAGCACGACGGCGACTGGRATGCCCTGGGCAACGAGATGGTCGATGCCGCACAGCGGCTGCAGGCCGGTGGCGCCGACCTGCTGCTGATCTGCACCAACACCATGCACAAGCTCGTTGCTGAGATCGAGGCGGCCTGCCCGCTGCCCTTGCTGCATATCGCCGACCCGACTGCCACGGCGATCGTGCAGGCCGGTCTGCAGCGTGTCGGCCTGCTCGGCACCGCCTTCACCATGGAGGAAGACTTCTACCGTGGCCGCCTGAGCGAGCGCTTCGGCCTGGACGTACTGGTTCCGGAGGCCGATGACCGCCGCGAGGTGCACGCGATCATCTACGAGGAGTTGATCGCCGGGGTGGTCAACGAGCGATCACGGCAGGTGTACGTCGAAGTGATTGAACGCCTCGTTGCCCGCGGTGCCCAGGCGATCATCCTCGGCTGTACCGAGATCATGCTGCTGGTACGCGCCGAAGACAGCCCGGTGCCGCTGTTCGACACCACGACCCTGCATGCACGCGCGGCAGTGGACGCAGCGTTGGCGTAACCCACGGCGGGGTGCAGTCGAGCAGGCTCGACTGCACGGTCAGGCGTCCGGTCACGCAGGCAATTCGGGTTGCACTTCCAGCGAAGTAACCAGCCATTCCACCACCGGTGGCGAATCGCACAGGAAGAACACGGCGTCGCCGCTGCGGGCTTCGGTCAGCATCCGGTAGACACTGATGGCCACGCCCGATTGGCTGGCAATGAAAATCTCGCTGCTGCGCGGCCCGTCGGCCTGGCGGGAAACCCGCCGCAAGGCATCGCGGGCCGCAACCGTATCTTCCGGCTCGGCTTCGCGGGTCAGTTCCAGGCCACGCAGGCCCCACGCAACAAAAACACGCTTGCCCTTGAACGTCGTGTCCAGGACCTGCACGTCGGCCGCGCCTGCGCCGGCCGACCGATGAATGACGATACTGCTGATCAACGCAACCCCCTGTGGTCGTCGTGGTCCGCACATCCTTGTCCGCACCCGCGCCAGCGGCCACGGGCGATGCCCGAAGGCCGCGTCCGAAAGCGCTGGAACGTGTAAAAAACTGTAAACCGATGCAATCGGATGTGCCCGGGAT
>NZ_JBFTNR010000768.1:0-1918 GCF_056665995.1 Stenotrophomonas sp. 05L44_2 | reverse complement strand
AGTCCGGTGACTGCATGAGCCCACGCTGTCGAATGACACGCCCACCCGAACAATGAATCGGTGTAACCCATGAGCAAGCTGAACAAGTCCATCGTCGCGGAATTCGAATCCGCCCAGATCACCCGCGAACTGCCGCAGTTCAGCCAGGGCGACACCATTGTCGTCAACGTGAAGGTGAAGGAAGGTACCCGCGAGCGCGTGCAGGCCTATGAAGGCGTTGTCATCGCGACCAAGAACGGCGGCCTGAACTCCTCGTTCACCGTGCGCAAGATCTCGCACGGCTACGGCGTCGAGCGCGTGTTCCAGACCCACAGCGCCATCATCGACTCGGTCGAAGTGAAGCGTCGTGGTAAGGTCCGCGCCGGCAAGCTGTACTACCTGCGTGGCCTGGAAGGCAAGGCTGCCCGCATCAAGGAAGATCTGGCTGCTGCTGCTGCCGCCAAGGCTGCCCGTCTGGCAACCAAGGGCTGATAAACAACTTCGGTTGTTGCCGCGACGGCCGCCTTCGGGCGGCCGTTTGCGTTTGTGCTGCCGCCTCGTTAGTTTCAGTGAATGGATGAGAGCGACCATCGATACCCGGCGGACATCCAGGTGGCGTTGCGCTTCCTGGACCGTTCCGGGGTGCCACGGAGGGAAGCGGCCCCCTTGCTGCACCGCATGCTGTGGCGGCTGGGTGTCGCGCTGCCGCCGCCGATACTGGCCGGTTTCCTGACCAATACGCTGCTGCAGGGCCTGCTGTTTGGCGTGTTCTGGACGGTACTGATGTGGCTGCTGTTGTGGCAGGGCAGGGCCCCGGCGCTGGAACTGCTGTTGCTTGCCGGGGTGGCGGCAGGCGTGATGTTCGGCCTGGTGATGGCCACCCTGATGTGGTTCCTGCGCGGGGCCCGCAAGCTGCCCACCTGGCGGCAGTTCCGCAGCAGCCTCTGAGACCATGGCGCAGTGCGCCGTGACCGCTGCCGGGCGGCGGCGTACGCTCGGGCCTTCGACCCTCATGGCCCCTGCGATGCCCGCCAAGCGACCTGCCAGCAGTGCCGCGCCGAAGCTGCTGTCCGGCGGTAACCCGCAGATCGCCAAGGGTGAGGGCGATGCGCCCGTGCAGGCTTATATCGCTGCCATGCCGGACTGGAAACGGGCCGTTGGTGAGCGTCTGGACGCCCTGATCGAACAGGCCGTGCCCGGCGTGCACAAGGCAGTGAAATGGAACTCGCCGATGTACGGCGTTGCTGCCGGCGAGGGCTGGTTCCTCAGCTTCCATTGCTTCGCCCGCTACATCAAGGTCGCATTCTTCCGCGGCGCGCTGTTGCAGCCTGTTCCGCCTGAACCGTCCAAGAGCGCCGACACGCGCTACCTGCACATCCTTGGGGACGAGCCGCTGGACGAGGCGCGGTTCCTCGACTGGGTGCGGCAGGCCAGCCAGCTGCCTGGCGAACGCATGTAATCCCCCAGGTTCTTTCCCCGAACGAGACCACGCGATGGCCACGCAGAAGTCCGATCCCGCAGATGCCGCTCTCCCCGCTGCCGCCCTGATTGACGCCCGCATCGCCGAGCTCCCTGATTGGCGCGGCGACATCCTCGCCCGCGTGCGCGCGCTGATCCACGAGGCGCTGCCGGACGTGGAGGAAACCTGGAAATGGCGCGGCACACCGGTGTGGGAACACAATGGCATCCTGTGCACCGGCGAAACCTACAAGCAGGCAGTGAAGCTGACCTTCGCCCACGGCGCCGCGTTGCCGGACCCGAAGCGCCTGTTCAATGCCAGCCTGGAAGGCGGCACACGCCGCGCGATCGACATCCACGAAGGCGGCATGCCCAACGCCGCGGCGCTGAAAGCACTGCTGCGCGCCGCCGCCAGGCACAACGCGGAAAAGAAAAAGCGGTAGTGCCGGCCGCTGGCCGGCAATCCCATGGACTTCCCAGG
>NZ_JBFTNR010000767.1:0-1921 GCF_056665995.1 Stenotrophomonas sp. 05L44_2 | reverse complement strand
CCCCCCCCCCCCCCCCCCCCCCCCCCCCCCGACCCAAACACAGCTTGCGCTTCAAACCACCACGAGSGGCTCAGCCGTTGGCCGCAAACTCCGGCACAATCGCTGCAGTGAATCCCCCAACTGCAGTGAGCGTGCAATGCGTATCCTGATCCTCGGCGCCGGCGGTACCGGCGGTTACTTCGGTGGTCGCCTGGCCCAGGCTGGCGTGGACGTGACCTTCCTCGTGCGCCCCGCGCGCGCCGCGCAGCTGGATCGTGATGGCCTGGTGCTGCGCAGCCCGGTGGGCGATGCCACGTTCCCGGTGCAGCACGTCACCGCAGATGCCCTGCCTGCGCTGGCTGCGGACAAGCCGTTCGATCTGGTGATCCTCAGCTGCAAGGCCTACGATCTGGACAGCTCGATCGATGCCATCGCCCCGGCGGTGGGCGCGGGTACCACCGTGCTGCCGATCCTCAACGGCCTGCATCACTACAACGCGCTCGACGCGCGCTTCGGCCGCGACGCCGTGCTCGGCGGTCTGTGCTTCATCAGTGCGACCAAGGCGCCTGATGGGGCCGTGCTGCACCTGGGCAAGCCGGCCAAGCTGACCTTCGGCGAACGCGATGGCGGTGCGATCTCCGCGCGCGTGCAGGCGTTCGCAGCAGCGTGTGCGCAGGCCAATCTCGATCATCTGGCCAGTGAGCACATCGGCCAGGAACAGTGGATCAAGTACACGTTCCTGACCGCGCTGGCGGCGGCCACCTGCCTGCTGCGTGCGGACATCGGCACGATCGTGGCCACCGATGACGGCGACGCCATCGTGCGTGGGCTCTATGACGAATGCCTGGCGGTGGCCGAAGCAGCGGGTGAGCCGGTGCCGCAGGCGGCGCAGGACACCGCGCGTGGCACCCTGACCCAGGCCGGTTCGGCGTTGAAGGCGTCGATGCTGCGCGACCTGGAGGCAGGCCAGCAGGTGGAAGCGGCCCAGATCGTCGGCGACATGCTGGCGCGTGCGCGCGCCGCGGGCCAGGAAGCGTTGCTGCTGCAGGTCGCCTACAGCAGCCTGCAGGCCTACCAGGCCCAGCGCTCGGTGTGATCCGATGAACATGCCTGGCCCGTTGCCGAAGCGCGTACTGATCCTCGGCATGGGCTGGAGTGGCCGCGTGTTGGCCGCGCGCCTTCAGGCCCAGGGCGTACACGTGGAAGGCACGGTGCGCGATCCGGCGTCGGCACCTGACGATGGCCTGCTGCGTCATCAGCTGCGTGCTGACGCCGCGCTTGCCCCGAGCCTGCTCGCTGCGATTGCCCATGCCGACGCGGTGCTGTGCAGCGTCCCTCCCGATGCCGAGGGCGACCCGGCGCTGCGCCTGCTGCATGCCGCGTTGCGCGACAGCAGTTCACTGCGTTGGCTCGGTTACCTGTCGTCGACCTCGGTCTACGGCGACCGCGACGGTGGCTGGATCAATGAGCACAGCGTGGCCGATGCCACCGGGCCGGCAGGCATGCAGCGTCGCCTCGCCGAAACGCAATGGCGTGCGCTGGCGGATGCGCGCGGTATCGCCTCGGCGATGTTCCGCCTGCCGGGCCTCTACGGATCCGGGCGCAACGCGCTGCTGCAGCTGGCGCAGGGCCGCGCGCGGCACGTAGTGCGGCCAGGGCTGGTGTTCAATCGCCTGCACGTGGACGACCTGGCTGCGGTGGTGATCGCCGCGATGCAACGCCCCATGGCCAACGCACTGTATCTGCCGAGCGATGACCAACCGGCACCGCCGCAGGATGTACTGGCCTTCGCTGCGCAGCTGGGGGGTTTCGCCATGCCACCCGCGGTGGCCTGGGACGATCCATCAGTCAGCGCGACATTGCGGCGCTTCTACCAGAGCAGCAAGCGCATCGACAGCCGCAGCACGCGCGACGCGCTGGGCTGGACGCCGCGGTTTCCAAC
>NZ_JBFTNR010000766.1:0-1925 GCF_056665995.1 Stenotrophomonas sp. 05L44_2 | reverse complement strand
CCACTGGAAGGGACTCATCCGTTCAAGGACAAGCGACGGTGCGGCGGCGGAGGCGTGGCTCATGGTGCGGTTTCCTGCAACAGCGTGGTGCGGTGGAACGTCCGGCGGGGAAGGTCTCAGTGACCGGCCTGGCTGGATGCATGGATGACCTGCAGGACGTCCTGGAGGCGCTCAACCTCGACCTGGCCTGGCGCCGACGGGGTGCCGATCATGCCGAAGGTCAGGGCCTGGCCGAAGGTTTCGCCGGCCAGGCGCGAAACCACGCCGGTGCCGCCCATCGACATGGTCAGCAGCGGCTTGTCGCTCTGCTGGCGCACCTGCCAGGTGGCATCGAGCAAGGCCAGCACATCGCCAGCGTCGCGCGGCATCACCGCGATCTTCAGCACGTCCGCGCCAAGGGCCTGCTGCTTGAGCAGGCGTGCGACGATTTCCTCGCGCGGTGGCGTGGCGTGGAAGTCATGGCTGGACATCACCACTTTCACGCCAGCCTTGTGGGCCTGCGCCACCAGCGCCTGCACCACCTTCGGATCGCGGAACATCTCCACGTCGATCAGCTGGGCGACACCACCGCGCAGCAGCGCGGCGTAGAGCTTGCCGTAGTCGGCATCGCTGATCGGCTTGGCGCCCCCTTCGGCCTTCGTGCGGAAGGTCACGATGGCCGGCTTGCCCCCAAGCGTGGCCTGGATGCGCTTGCCCAGCGCGACCAGCGCCTTGCCATCGGTGGCGATGTCCAGGTAGTCGATGCGCCACTCGGCGATGTCGGTGGATCTGCTGGCGGCGATGGCCGCGGCCTGCTGCAGAGCGACATCCGCGGTGGCACCGGTAATCGGTACGATGGTGCGCGGGCTGCCCTCGCCGATGCGTAGTTGGCCGACCTGCAGCACCGCCGGTGGCGGCGCGGCCAGGGCCAGCAAGGGGGAGGAGGCGAGCACGCCGGCGAGGACAACGGAAGCGAGCGGAGTTTTCATCGCAGTCACCACAGCATGGAAGTAGCGCGCGGCCATCAGAAGGTCACCTTGGCCTGGACACCCACGGCCCAGGCGTTGTCGGTACCGCTGTAATTGAACGTGCCSGGGTTGACGATGTACTGCACGTCCGGGCGGATCATCAGCCAAGGGTTCACCTGGAAGCTGTAGGACAGCTCGAACAACTCCTCGGCCTGGCTGAGGTTGTACAGCGGCGAATCGGTGGGCACGCCCCCGGCGGCCAACGTGGCGCGCCGCGCATCGACCAGGCGGTCGTTGATGTCAGCGCCGACGTAGCCCAGCGCGATGCTGTCCTGCGCACGCGCGCCGATGCCCTGGTAGACGCCGCCCAGCGCGTACCAGCGCTTGATCTGCGCGGTATCGGTGTCGGACACCATGTACTGCGCGAAGGCGGTCAGGCCGCGGCTCGGGTCGGCCGATTCCTGGGTCAGGCGCTGTTCGGCCAGCACGTAGGCGCCGTGCCGGCCGGTGGTCGGCGAGGTATCGAGGCCGCGCTTGTCCACGCGCGACGTGTCGTAGTAGCCACCGAACTTGTAGACGCCGGCGTAGCGGCTGCCCTTGGCCGGCGTCCAGGTCACCTCCACTGGAAACAGCGAGCCGGTGGTGCCCGAAACGAACGGACGGAACGCGTTGCGTTCGATGTTGCCGCCCAGGTTCGGGTTGACCTGGAACCAGCCCGTRCGCACGTTCACCGCCGGGCTGATCTGCTGGGCGAACTCACCGCCCCAGCGTGCCATCGGATAGTTGTACCAGCCGCTGTTGCCGGACATCGCCAGCGGGTGGGCGCAGAATGCGGCGTTGACGAAGTGGGTCAGCAGGCTGTGCAGGCCGAACTGGTTGCCCATCGCGTAGTACCCCAGCTTGTAGTACGACCGGCCCGCATTGAAGGTCTGGTCGTAGCTCAGCTCGGTCAGCCGCGTGTACTGGCCGCCATACGCC
>NZ_JBFTNR010000765.1:0-1931 GCF_056665995.1 Stenotrophomonas sp. 05L44_2 | reverse complement strand
TGATGTCCTGCGCGCCGTGGCGGATGAGGTCGGCAGCTGCACCGATGCAGTGCGCCGAGGTCGCGCAGGCGGCCGACAGCGAGTAGCTGACACCCTTGATCTGGAATGCGGTGGCCAGGCAGGCCGACACGGTCGAGCACATCGTGCGCGGCACCATGTACGGACCCACCTTGCGCACGCCACGGCTGCGCAGCAGATCCACCGCACCCACCTGCCATTCGCTGGAGCCACCGCCGGAACCGGCGATCAGGCCGGTGCGCAGGCCGCTGACCTGTTCCGGGGTCAGGCCCGCATCGGTGATGGCATCGGCCATCGCCAGGTAGGCGAAGGCAGCGGCATCGCTCATGAAGCGCTTCTGCTTGCGGTCGATCAGCGCATCCAGATCGAGGTCGACGCGACCGCCGACCTGGCTGCGCAGGCCGGCTTCGGCGTGGTCGGCCAGCGCGGTGATGCCGGCGCGGCTTTCACGCAGGGCGGCCGAAACGGTATCCAGATCATTGCCGAGGCAGGACGTGATGCCCATGCCGGTGATGACGACGCGACGCATCAGAAGCTCCCGGTTTCGGTGAACAGGCCCACGCGCAGGTCGCGGGCGTTGTAGATCTCGCGGTCGTCCACGTACATGCGTGCGTCGGACTGGGCCATCACCAGCTTGCGGTTGATGACGCGGCTGATGTCGATCTCGTAGCGCACCAGCTTGGCATCAGGCAGCACCTGGCCGGTGAACTTCACTTCGCCGCAGCCCAGGGCGCGGCCCTTGCCGGGGGCACCCAGCCAGGTCAGGAAGAAGCCGGTCAGCTGCCACATGGCATCCAGGCCCAGGCAGCCGGGCATCACCGGGTCGCCGATGAAGTGGCAGCCGAAGAACCACAGGTCCGGGCGGATATCCAGTTCGGCGCGTACCATGCCCTTGCCATGCGGACCGCCGTCCTCGCGGATTTCGGTGATGCGGTCGAACATCAGCATCGGGTCGTTGGGCAACCGGCCGGCGGCAGCGCCGAACAGTTCACCGCGTGCGCTGGCCAGCAGCTGGTCGCGGTTGAACGCGTGGAGACGAGTCATGGAAAGCGCAATCCTGGAAGCGAAAACAAGGCAACGAGTTCCCGAGGATGCACGACGGATCAGGCGGATATCAAACCGCGTCTCCGTACGCGTGCGTAGTGTTTTCAGCTGAAACCACGCATCCCGTTGATGCACAACGACCATACTTCGGCGTCTGGACCGGTACGGTGCGGGTATCATGTGGGCCAACCATGAACGCACTGCGCAAGATCATCCACGTCGACATGGACGCCTTCTACGCGTCGGTGGAGCAGCGTGACGATCCGTCACTGCGCGGCAAGCCGGTGGTGGTGGCATGGCGCGGTGCGCGTTCAGTGGTGTGTGCCGCTTCGTACGAGGCGCGCGTGTTCGGCGTGCGTTCGGCGATGCCGGCACTGCGCGCCGAGCGCCTGTGCCCGGACGCGGTCTTCGTGCCGCCGGACTTCGCGCGTTACAAGGCGGTGTCGCGCCACGTGCGCGAGATCTTCCTGCGCCATACCGACCTGGTCGAGCCGCTGTCCTTGGACGAGGCCTACCTGGACGTAACCGAGCCGAAGAGTGGCATCGAACTGGCCACCGACATCGCCCGCACCATCCGCGCGCAGATCCGCGAGGAAACCAACCTGACCGCTTCGGCCGGGATCGCGCCGAACAAGTTCCTGGCCAAGATCGCCTCGGACTGGCGCAAGCCCGACGGCCAGTTCGTGATTCCGCCACAGCGGGTGGACGCATTCCTGCTGCCGCTGCCGGTGAACCGCGTGCCCGGCGTTGGCAAGGTGATGGAAGGCAAGCTGGCGGCGCGCGGCATCGTCACCTGCGGCGACCTGCGGCAATGGACGCTGCCGGACCTGGAAGACGCCTTCGGCAGCTTCGGCCGCAGCCTGTACAAC
>NZ_JBFTNR010000764.1:0-1932 GCF_056665995.1 Stenotrophomonas sp. 05L44_2 | reverse complement strand
CCCATGAGCAGCTGCTGCCGGCGCTGGTGCACCTGCGCCGGACGCTGGACAAGAAGGGCCGCAGCCTGCGCAAGGTGGTCAAGACCGGCCGCACCCATCTGATGGATGCGATGCCGCTGACCTTCGAACAGGAATTCGGTGCATGGTCGGCGCAGCTGGCCTCGGCCCAGGAGCGCATCGAGGACAGCCTCAAGCGCGTGCGCCGCCTGCCGCTGGGCGGTACCGCCATCGGCACCGGCATCAATGCCGACCCGCGCTTTGGTGCGCAGGTTGCCAAGGCGCTGAAGCAGCAGACCGGCTTCAAGTTCGACAGCGCCGAGAACAAGTTCGAAGGCCTGGCCGCGCAGGACGATGCGGTGGAACTGTCGGGCCAGCTCAATGCGCTGGCGGTAGCCCTGATCAAGATCGCCAACGACCTGCGCTGGATGAACGCCGGCCCGCTGGCGGGCCTGGGCGAGATCGAACTGCCGGCACTGCAGCCGGGCTCCTCGATCATGCCGGGCAAGGTCAATCCGGTGATCCCGGAGGCGACGGTGATGGCCTGCGCGCAGGTGATCGGCCACCACACGGCGATCACCGTGGCGGGCCAGACCGGCAACTTCCAGCTCAACGTGACGCTGCCGCTGATCGCGGTGAACCTGCTCGATGGCATCGGCCTGCTGGCCAATGTGTCGACCCTGCTGGCCGACAGCGCCATTGCCGGCCTGAAGGTGCGCGAGGACCGTGTGGCCGAGGCGCTGGCGCGCAATCCGATCCTGGTGACCGCGCTGAACCCGATCATCGGTTATGAGAAGGCCGCAGCGATTGCCAAGCGCGCCTACAAGGAGCAGCGCCCGGTGCTGGACGTGGCGCTGGAAGACAGTGGCCTGGCCGAAGCCGAGCTGCGCCGCCTGCTGGATCCGGCCGCGTTGACGGCCGGTGGCATCCAGGCCGGTGGCGGTGGTGCCGGCGGCTGATCGAGCGGTGTGCGGGCCGAGGTCCGCACCCACTACAGGCGAGAAAGAAGAACGCCGCCCGGGAGGGCGGCGTTGTTCGTTTCAGCGACGGTCGGCGACGATGTTGCCGAAGGTCTCGGTGTAATCCTTGAACTCGGGAATGGTCTGCACCAGGTCCGGCGGAATCACCTGCATGCCCTCCGGCGGCACGATCTTGACCGGCTGCATGTTGGGGTCGGCCGGTGCGGCCACCAGCGTGTTCTGGCGCAGCACCTGCAGCTTGCCGAACATCGTCTGCAGCATCTGCTTCTGTTCGGCGTTGAGCGGGATCAGGATCTCGTCGATCTTCATCTGCCCGTCGGGCAGGATGATGATGTTCGGTGCCGGCTGGCGGCGAACGGTCACGATGCTCTCGCTGACCGAGATCTTGGGTTTGCCACGCTCGGCGCGGTGGTTGCGGTAGTCCTGGTCACAGCCGACCAGGCCCAGGCAGAGCAGGGCGGCCAGCAGCAGAAACAGCTTTTTCATGGCGGTTCGATGAAGTGCATCCGGGGCTGCCATTGTAAGCCCGCCGGGGCGCAGCGGCCGGCAACGCAGGTGCGCGGCCGGCCGGGTGCGCTGATCTGTCACAGGGGTCAGCGGTTGACGACCGTGTCCTTGCCGCAGTCGTCCACATCGCTCTGGTCCATCGTGGCGTAGGGCTTGAACGCCGGCAGCGAGGCAGCCAGGGCCTGCTGGCTGGCCAGCATGGCCGGCATGCGGTCGCAGATGCGCTTGGCCTGCGCTTCGATCCTGGCGGCCTCGGCGTTGATCCGTTTCTCGATGCCTTCGCTGTCACCGCTGAAGATGCCCTTCAGTGCTTCACCGGCAGCGTTGGCGCCGAGCTTGGCACCTGCCAGGCCGACGTCCATGCCGTCCATCGCCACCGCCACCACGTTGCCACGGTAATCAAGCAGCTGGCGACGCTGGCCATCGTCCAGCGCCACCGGCTTGCCAC
>NZ_JBFTNR010000763.1:0-1932 GCF_056665995.1 Stenotrophomonas sp. 05L44_2 | reverse complement strand
AGCGACAGCAGCAGCGACAACCGCTGCGCCACATCACTGCGGACGATGCCGGCCACCGCCACCGCGCGGCCCAGCACCAGGAAGATCGAGGGCAGCACCACCGCCAGCGCCAGCAATGACAGCCACGGCGCATGCGGTCCGCGCAGTGCCTCCAGTGGCGGCTGCAGCACCACCGCCGTCATCGTCGCGGCCACCAGGTAGTTCCAGGTCACCATCTGCGCAACGTCCAGCTGGCGACGGCCAGCCAGCTTCAACAACACCGAAACCAGCACACTGCAGATCACGGCCAGGGACAGGTAGAGCATGGGGCGGGCACAGGGCAGCGGCGGGGGACGCTATCATGGTGCCATGCACACGCCCTCGTTCCCCGTCGCCCCCGGCGAAACCGCCTGCATTGCACTGGAGGGCCCGGTTGGCCCGCTGGAAGTGCTCGTCGACCTGCCCAAGGCCGATGTGCCGGTGCAGCCGATCGTGGCCATCATCTGCCATCCGCTGTCCACCGAAGGCGGCACCCTGCACAACAAGGTGGTCACCATGACCGCCACCACCCTGCGCGAGCTGGGCATTGCCACGGTGCGCTTCAACTTCCGCAGCGTCGGCGGCTCTGCCGGTGAATTCGACCATGGCGTGGGCGAGCAGGAGGACCTCAAGGCCGTCACCGCCTGGGTCCGCCAGCAGCGCCCGGACGACCGCCTGTGGCTGGCCGGTTTCAGCTTCGGCGCATTCGTTTCGCTGAAGGCTGCCGCCGAGCTGCAGCCCGAAGCGCTGATCTCGATCGCGCCGCCGGCGGGCCGTTGGGACTTCGATGGCATCGCGCCGCCGGCCCGCTGGCTGGTGATCCAGGGCGAGCAGGATGAAATCGTCGACCCGCAGGCCGTGTACCAGTGGCTGGACACCCTCGATGCCCCGCATGAACTGGTGCGCATGCCCGAAACCAGCCACTTCTTCCACCGCAAGCTGATCGACCTGCGCGGCGCGCTCACCCACGGCGTCAAGCATTGGCTGGGCACGGCGGCATGAGCGAGGCGGAACTGACCCCGACGCAGCGCTACGCGGCCGGGGTGGAACGCGGCGATTGGCAGAACGACCCGGCCCAGCATGCGGCCCTGGCCGAGCTGGACCGGATCCATCTGGCCCTGGTGGACAGCGCCGAGGACGGCTGGCTGGACCGCCTGTCCTCGTTCTGGAAGAAGCCCGAGCCGGTCAAGGGCCTGTACTTCTGGGGCRGCGTCGGCCGCGGCAAGACCTTCCTGGTCGACCTGTTCTACGACGGCCTGCCGATCAAGCAGAAGTACCGCACCCACTTCCATCGGTTCATGCGCAGCGTGCATGAGCGCCTGCGCGAGCACCAGGGCCAGAGCGATCCGCTGGCGAAGATCGCCCAGGAATGGCGCAGCAACCTGCGCGTGCTGGTGCTGGACGAATTCTTCGTCACCGACATCGGCGATGCCATGCTGCTGGCGCGCCTGCTGGAGCGGATGTTCGCCGAGGGCGTGACCCTGGTCACCACCTCCAACACGGCGGTGGAAAACCTGTACCTCAACGGCCTGCAGCGCGAGAGCTTCATGCCGGCCATCGGCTTGCTGCAGCGCTACTGCGTGGAGCTGTACGCCGAAGGCACCGAGGACTACCGCATGCGCGCGCTGACCCGTTCGCCGGTGTACCGCGCGCCGCTGGCCGCCGACAGTGACACCTGGCTGTCCACGCGCTGGGGCGAGTTGAGCGGTGGCCAGCCGGCCAAGGCGGGCAACATCGAAATCGAGAGCCGCAAGATTCCGGTGCGCGCGCGCGGCAAGAGCATTGCCTGGTTCGACTTCGCCGCCCTGTGCGAAGGCCCGCGCGGGCCGTCGGACTACATCGAGATCGCGCACGAGTTCAACACCGTGCTGCTGGGGGGCATTCCGGCCTTCGATCGCCTGAACGAGGATGCCG
>NZ_JBFTNR010000762.1:0-1932 GCF_056665995.1 Stenotrophomonas sp. 05L44_2 | reverse complement strand
GCCGTAGGTGGCGCTGAGCCCCGCTACCGCGCCCGCACCCCAGGCCGAGCCTGCCACCAGCGTGCCGATGCCGAAGGTGAAGTAGGTCAGCGCGATCATCGCCACCAACGGGATCACCGCTTTGCCGACCACGCTGCGGACTTCGATCAGCTGCCCATGCCGCGGCCGCACCTGCATCCACTGCTCACGCGGGACATCGATACCATCCACGCAGACCTGCCAGGCCTGCCCATCGAGGCCATCGATATGGCGCATGAGGAAGGCGTACAGGCTTTCGCCCGGGCGCAGGTCGACCGGCACGTTGCGCTGGCCATCCAGCAGCACCGGATGCGGGGTGATGATGAGGCGACCGTCGGTCGCCGGTTGTGGGGTCAGTTCCATGCGTAGTATCCCTCGATCCTCAGCCCATATCCGGGCAGGTCACGAACGCGGTGCAGCACGCTGCAGCCGTTCGTTTCATTGCTGTGCAGAACCCAGCCCTCGTGGGCCAGGAAAAAGAAAACCCCGGCATGGCCGGGGTTGTGTTGTCCGCGTTCGATCATCAGTACCAGGTCGCCGTCCTGCGGTGGGCCCTCGCGGGCTACCGCCTGCGCGCGCGACAGCGCGCCCAGTTCGGCCGAGCCGCGCCGCCCGCGCGGGCGCCGTCCGGGCAGCGCCACTTCACGGGCGAACAGCGCCCGCTGCACCTGCACCACCAGGTCGGCGCAGTCGCACGCGGCTTCGTCATAGGGAATGCCCACCCATCGCTCGACGTCGACCAGGCGCATCAGAAGATCCCCGGCAACGTGAACGGATTGGCGTGCAGCAGCACGGCCTGCTGGCGCATCAGGAAATCGACGCCGCACTGGGCGCTGACCGTGCGCGTGTTGACCGATACCTGGGTCATCGGCAGGTCGTACTCGGCCTCGATGGCATCCGGGTTGGCACGGTCGGTCAGCATCAACCGGGCGGTCACCATCTCGCCCGGGGCCAGTGCTTCCAGGTCTTCGGTGAGTGCGCGGCCGATATTGTCGATCACCAGCTGCGCACGCGGAGCCTGCCCGCTGACGTCGTCGGGAAGCTGAAAGCCGAATGGCGCGGCGATGAACTCGCTGCCATTGCTGGTCCAGTTCACGTTGTCGTTGACGATCCGCAGCACTTCCGGCATCGATGGCGCCGACACTTCCAGCAGCATCAGCGGCCCCTGGGTATCAGCCAGGCGCTGGCGAYGTTCATGGAACGAGCTCATCGCATGTACTCCAGCACCAGATCACGCTTGGAGAAACGGAACTGGGTGTTGAGCGGCACCAGGCGACCGATCCCCTGCGGAAAGCGGGCGCTGATCGGCTGCCCGGTCCGTGGGTGCTCCATCGTGAACCAGCCGACACGACCGACATCGCGCAGGTACCACTCCTCGAACGCCTCGGCGTCGGCCGCACTGCGGAACTGCACCGAGGCGTACACATTCTTCATCACCCGGCTGTTGAGCGCGCGCATCTTGCTCGGCCCGCGCTCCATGTCGGTCCGCTCTTCGGACGCGACGATCTCCTCGCCATAGTCGGCGAAACGAATCTCTGCATACTCTGGCCAACTGCTCATCCCACTGCCTCCGTCCATCCATATCGGGCCCGTCCAATGGCGCCCAGCTCGCCACCGTTGAGGCTGTCGCCCACGATGTCGATCACCAGTCGCCTCACTTCGCTGCCATCCGGCATGCGCTGGCGTTCTTCCCGGGTGTTGACCCGGCCTTCGCCGTAGTTGTTGATTTCCACGTTCATCCCACCCTCGCCGGCACGGGCGATCGGCACCTGCGCATAGCCTCCGCTTTCGCCGCCGCCCAGGCCGTTGCCGGTTCGCAGCGACGTGCGCAGAGCAAAGAATGCCGATGGGCCGCCGAGTGCCGCCATGTCCTCCTGGCTGAGTACACCTTCACCCTTGTGGACGATGCCGGCC
>NZ_JBFTNR010000761.1:0-1936 GCF_056665995.1 Stenotrophomonas sp. 05L44_2 | reverse complement strand
GAGGGGGAGTTGCTGCCGTTAGCGGGCGAAACGCAGATCTTCATCACCCCCGGCTACCGGATCCGCAGCGTCGACGCGATGGTGACCAATTTCCATCTGCCCGAAAGCACGCTGCTGATGATGATCTCGGCGTTTGCCGGCAAGGAGCGCGTGTTCGAGGCCTACCAGCACGCGATCGAGCAGCGCTACCGCTTCTTCAGCTACGGCGACGCGATGCTGCTGTTCCCGCAGGCGGGGTAGGGCTGAGGTGGGTAGCGCCGGTCCATGCCCGGAGAGGCGCAGTTGCGGGTCATCCGCCGGGCATGGCCCGGCGCTACCGGAGCAGGAAAGGCGGTTTTGGGAGACAATGGGCGACTATTTGCCCGAACGACCGCTCCATGTCCCGATTGCAGTTCCAGCTCCAGACCCGTGATGGCCGCGCCCGCCGTGGCCGCCTGACCTTCCCGCGTGGCACGGTGGAAACGCCGGCCTTCATGCCGGTGGGGACCTATGGCTCGGTCAAGGGCATCCTGCCGGACCAGGTGCGCGCGCTGGGCGCCGAGATCATCCTCGGCAACACCTTCCACCTGTACCTGCGGCCGGGCCTGGACATCATCGCCGACCACGGCGGCCTGCACGGCTTCTGCCGCTGGGATGGCCCGATCCTGACCGACTCCGGCGGCTTCCAGGTGTTCTCGCTGGCCCACCGCCGCAAGATCACCGAGCAGGGCGTGACCTTCGCCTCGCCGACCGACGGTGCCCGGGTGTTCCTGGGCCCGGAGGAGAGCATGAAGATCCAGAAGGTGCTCGATTCGGACGTGGTGATGATCTTCGACGAGTGCACGCCGTACCCGGCCACCGAGGACGTCGCCCGCCGGTCGATGGAACTGAGCCTGCGCTGGGCCCAGCGCAGCCGCAACGCGCATGACGAACTGGGCAACGATGCGGCCCTGTTCGGCATTGTCCAGGGCGGGGTGCACACCGACCTGCGCAGCCGTTCGGCCGAGGCCCTGCAGGGGATCGRCTTCGACGGCTATGCCATTGGCGGCCTGGCCGTGGGCGAGCCGGAAGACGAGCGCAACGCCATGCTCGACCATCTGGACCCGGAGCTGCCGGCCGACCGTCCGCGCTACCTGATGGGCGTTGGCCGCCCTGAAGACCTGGTCGAGGGTGTCGCCCGCGGCGTGGACATGTTCGATTGCGTGATGCCGACCCGCAATGCGCGCAACGGCCACTATTTCACCTCGTTTGGCACCGTCCGCATCCGCAATTCGCAGTACGCGCGGGACATGGACCCGATCGAGCCGGGCTGTGGCTGCGTGGCCTGTGCCGGCGGCTATACCCGCTCGTACCTGCGCCATCTGGACCGCTGCAACGAGATGCTGGCGCCGATGCTGGGCACCCAGCACAACCTCTTCTATTACGAAAAGCTGATGGCCGACATCCGCGCAGCCATCGAGGCGGGAACCTTCCTGGCCTTCCGCGAGTCCTTCTACGCAGCACGCGGGGCGGTAGCGCCGCCCCTGTAAACCCGCAGCACCCCCTGCCAAACGGCCCGAGGACGAACGCCCGGGGCCGTGGCATACTTCAAGGCTGACCCAGATCCGCGGTCGACACCTCGTGCCCGTGAAACGGCCGAAGCGCCGCCCAACCAAAGGACCAACGATGAACCTGCTTGCCTTCCTGATTCCCGCCGCCCACGCCCAGGCCGCTGGCGGCCAACCGCAGGGCATGGGCCTGACCACGCTGCTGTTCCCGATCATCCTGATCGCCATCATGTACTTCCTGATGATCCGCCCGCAGATGAAGCGGCAGAAGGAGCACAAGGCCATGCTGGAGAAGATCAAGCGTGGCGACGAAGTGCTGACCAACGGCGGCATCGCCGGCAAGGTCACCGATATCGGCGACAACTTCGTCACCGTCGAAGTGGCCGAGAACGTGCGCATCCGCGTGCAGA
>NZ_JBFTNR010000760.1:0-1944 GCF_056665995.1 Stenotrophomonas sp. 05L44_2 | reverse complement strand
GGCGAGGACTACAAGCTGCGCCTGATCGAGGACATGTCGCCTGACATCCAGGCGATGGGCATGTACTACCACCAGGAATACGTGGACATGTGCCGCGGCCCGCACGTGCCGAACACGCGCTTCCTGAAGGCCTTCAAGCTGACCCGCATTTCCGGCGCCTATTGGCGCGGCGACGCGCAGAACGAGCAGCTGCAGCGCGTCTACGGCACCGCCTGGGCCGACAAGAAGCAGCTCGATGCGTACATCAAGCGCATCGAAGAAGCGGAGATGCGCGACCACCGTCGCATCGGCAAGCAGCAGGACCTGTTCCACCTGCAGGARGARGCSCCGGGCMTGGTGTTCTGGCACCCGAAGGGCTGGGCGCTGTGGCAGGTGGTCGAGCAGTACATGCGCAAGGTGTACCGCAGCACCGGCTACGGCGAAGTGCGCTGCCCGCAGATTCTGGACGTGTCGCTGTGGCAGAAATCGGGCCACTGGGACAACTACCAGGACGCGATGTTCTTCACCGAGTCGGAGAAGCGTACCTACGCGMTCAAGCCRATGAACTGCCCKKGYCACGTGCAGGTGTTCAACCAGGGGCTGCACAGCTACCGCGATCTGCCGATCCGCTACGGTGAGTTTGGCGCCTGCCACCGCAACGAGCCCTCCGGTGCGCTGCACGGCATCCTGCGCGTGCGTGGCTTCACCCAGGACGACGGTCACGTGTTCTGCACCGAAGACCAGGTCGAGGCGGAAGTGACCGCGTTCCACCAGCAGGCGCTGGCGGTGTACCAGCATTTCGGCTTCGAGGAGATCCAGGTCAAGATCGCGCTGCGCCCCGAATCGCGCCTGGGCGATGACGCCACCTGGGACAAGGCAGAGGGCGCGCTGCGCTCGGCGCTGTCCAGCTGCGGGGTGGAATGGCAGGAGCTGCCGGGCGAGGGCGCCTTCTACGGCCCGAAGATCGAGTACCACCTGAAGGACGCCATCGGCCGCACCTGGCAGCTGGGCACCATGCAGGTCGATTTCATGATGCCTGGCCGTCTGGGCGCTGAATACGTGGACGAAAACAGCCAGAAGAAGCATCCGGTGATGCTGCACCGGGCCATCGTCGGTTCGATGGAGCGTTTCCTGGGCATCCTGATCGAGCACCACGCCGGCCAGTTCCCGGCCTGGCTGGCGCCGACCCAGGTGGTGGTGGCCAATATCACCGATGCGCAGGCTGAATACGTCTCTGCGGTGACCAAAAGCCTTGCGGATCAAGGCTTCCGCGTCAGCGCCGATTTGCGTAACGAGAAGATCGGCTATAAGATTCGCGAGCACACGCTGCAGCGCGTGCCGTACCTGCTGGTCATTGGTGACCGCGAGAAGGAAAACGGCGCTGTGGCGGTGCGTACGCGTTCTGGCGAAGATCTCGGCAGCATGAGCCTCCAGGCTTTCACCGAGCGGCTCCAGGCCGAGGGCGCGTAAACAAAGGTCCGGCCCGTGCGCATTGGCGCCCGGGCCGGGTTCGACACCCTTGGGAGATCGCAATATCAGTACCCCTGACAACAAACAGAACCGCAAGAATCAGGAAATCCGTGTGCCGCGCGTCCGCGTGATCGGCAGTGACGGAGAAATGATCGGCGTGTTGACGCGAGACGAAGCGTTGTCCATGGCCGAAGATGAAGGCCTGGACCTGGTCGAGATCCAGCCGCAGGCCGACCCGCCGGTGTGCAAGATCATGGACTTCGGCAAGTTCAAGTTCGAAGCCCAGAAGAAGGCCAGCGAGGCCAAGAAGAAGACCAAGCAGGTCGAGATCAAGGAAGTGAAGTTCCGTCCGGTCACGGACGAGGGCGACTACCAGATCAAGCTGCGCAAGATGCGCGGTTTCCTYGARGAAGGCGACAAGRTCAAGGTCAACATCCGYTTCCGTGGCCGTGAAATGAGCCATCAGGAACTGGGCCGCGAGATGGCTGGCCGGAT
>NZ_JBFTNR010000759.1:0-1950 GCF_056665995.1 Stenotrophomonas sp. 05L44_2 | reverse complement strand
ACCATCACCTGCACATGGAACACCCGGCGCGTATTGCCGCCGTCATCGATGCGTTCCTGAGCGAAAACGCCAACGCACGCTGACCATCGTCGGCCGCGCGCACTTCACTCTGCGCCAGTGCGGCCGATAGAACGGTAGTGGGCCCCTGCGTCCACAGCACGCAGGCCCTTTGTGCCTGCGGCTCGTTCCTGGTTCTGCAAGGAAGACCGCATGTCCCGTCTGCTGCACCGTCATCCACAGGATGTGGTCACGGTGTCCGTCCTCCGCGTCGCTGCCTGCGCCGCATTCCCCGAATTCCCCGACCGTGCCGTCGTTGCGCTCATCCGCGCAGGGCGTTGCAGGGTCGCTGCCGTCCGTTGATCCAGGAGTTGCCGATGTCCATTGCGTCCTCCCGCCCGCCCGACCAGGGCCGTGTCCCTTATCTGCAACAGCTGGCACAGCGGGGCGATCGTCGCCTGCTGCTGGGCAGCGTGGTATTCGCAGCGATCGGCCTTGTGCTTGCCGTGCGCGGCACGTCGCTGCCCGCTGCGAGCGCCGTTGCCGCCGCGGTACTGCCAGCCGCCTGGCTGGGCTGGCGCCAGGCCGGCCATGCGCTCGCGCGCAACGGCCTGGCCGTATTGCTTTCACTGCAGTTGAGCCTGCTCTGTCATATCAGCGGATTGAATGCCGCATTGCCCATCGCGCTGCTGCTGGGCGTGCTGCTCATCCAGCGTGACCGCATGCCGTTGTGGCTGGCCGGCGCCGTGGGTGTCAGTGCGTTGCTGGCGCCGTTGCTTGATGGGGCGGCCGTCCTGCCGCCGCTGTTGAATGCCATGGCCCTGGCGGTGCTGACGCTGGTGCTGGGCCAGACCGCCGCGCGCCTGCGCCAACAGAGCGAAGCGCTGGGTCACGGACCGCACCGCCTGGCGGCATTGGCACGCGACATTGCCACGGGCGCCGACCTCGGCGCACACAGCGATGCACGCAACTACGCACCCGGTTCACTGGCCCACGCGCTGGCCGATACCGCACGCCATGTGCAGGCGCAGCGCGGCCGCGAGGCCGAAGCACATGCCGAGAACGCGCAGATCCGCCAGGCACTGGATGCCTCGCGCACGGCGATGATGATCGCCGACAACGATCACGTCATCCGCTACGTCAACCGCTCGGTGGTGGCGCTGCTGCGCAACCAGCAGGCCACGCTGCGCCAGGCCTTCCCCGATTTCGACGCCGAGCGGCTGGTCGGCAGCAGCATCCATCGCTTCCATGCCAACCCTGACCGCATCCGCGGCATCCTCAATGGGCTGCAGGCGACACACAACGGCAAGGTGCGGATCGGGCCGGTGCACTTCGCTCAGGTCGTCACCCCGGTGTTCGACGCACAGGGCGCGCGCCTGGGTTTTGCGGTGGAATGGCATGACCGTACCCATGAACTGACGCTGGAGAATGCCGTCGCCGGGATTGTCGATGCCGCCGCGCAGGGTGATCTGGAACAGCGCCTGCAAGCCAGCGAAGGCGCCAGCTTCCTCGACGGCCTGACCGGGGGCATCAACCAGCTGCTGGACACACTGGGCAGCACGGTCGACGAAGTGCGGCAGATGCTTTCGGCGATGGCCAACGGCGATCTCGACCGTCGCATGCAGGGCGAGTACCACGGCGCGTTCGCCGCCATCCAGCGCGATGCCAACGCCACCGCCGGCCAGCTGGCGCGCATGGTGGGCCACATCCAGCACTGCGCCACCACCATCAGCACGGCCGCCAGCGAAATCGCCGCCGGCAACGGCGCGCTGTCCGAGCGCAGCGAGCGACAGGCCGCTCATCTACAGGAAACGGCCGCCTCGATGGAGGAGCTGACCGCCACCGTGCGCCAGAACGCAGCGCATGCGCGCCAGGCCAGCGAGCTGGCCGCCTCCACCCAGGGCGCAGCAAGTGATGGCAACCACGCCATGCAGCGGGTGGTCGACACCATGC
>NZ_JBFTNR010000758.1:0-1950 GCF_056665995.1 Stenotrophomonas sp. 05L44_2 | reverse complement strand
GTCCTGTTGTTGCTGACGCTGTTGCCGATGGCCGTAGTCGCTGCGCCACCACCGCTGCCATCGCCAGCCCGCATTGATGCCCAGGCGCACCGGCTGATGCAGGCCGCACACGCACGTGGCATGGCGCTGGCGGTGATCGACGCCGGCAAGGTGGTGCACGTGGCCGCCTATGGCGAGCGCAACGCCGCCGGCGAACCGCTGCGTACCGACACCGTGATGTACGCCGCTTCGCTGACCAAGATGGCCTTCGGCCACCTGGTCGCGCAGCTGGCACAGGACCAGGTGATCGCGCTGGACGCCGGCATTGCCACGTATCTGGACAAGCCATTGCCGGACTACCCCGTCGATACGAAGCACTACGCCGATTACAGCGTATTGGCCGGCGACGAACGCTGGCGCCGGCTCACCCCGCGCCTGCTGCTCAATCATGGCAGCGGCTTTGCCAACTTCGCGTTTCTGGAACCGGATGGCAGGCTGCAATTCCATTTCGATCCGGGCAGCCGCTACGGCTATTCCGGCGAAGGCTTGATCCTGCTGCAGTTCGTGCTCGAACGGGGGCGCCTTGGCCAGGACATCGGCGCGCTGATGCAGCGTCGCGTGTTCGACCGCTTCGGCATGCCCCGCACCAGCATGATGTGGCGCGAGGATTTCGCCACCAACCTGGCCGACGGCTGGACCGCCGATGGCACGCCCGAGCCGCATGACGAGCGCAGCCGGGTGCGGGCCGCCGGCTCGATGGATACCACCATCGCCGACATGGCCAACTTCGCAGCGGGCTATGTGCGCGGCGAAGGCCTTTCAGCGGCGATGCGGCAGGAGCTGGTACGTCCRCAGCTGCCGATCACCACGGCCAGCCAGTTTCCGACCCTGCAGGCGGAACTGCCGGTAGCGGAGCGGCGCAGGGACCTGGCAGCCGGCCTGGGCGTGGTCACCTTCCGCGGACCGCAGGGGCCCGGCTTCTACAAGGGCGGCCACGATGACGCGGTGGGCAACACCCTGGTGTGCATCGAGCAGGGCCAGCGCTGCGTGGTGATGCTGGGCAACGATGTCCGCGCCGAGGCGGCGTTTCCGGCGCTGGTGGCGTTCGTGCTTGGCGATACCGGAGTGCCGTGGGACTGGGAGTACGGCGCGGAGAAGGTGCTCGTGCGCTGACGCCATCCACGCATGGCGTGGATCTACTGGCATGGACCGATGGGCATGGATTCATTGGCATGGACCCATTGCTGTGAACCCATTGGCGGCAACACGCCACCCACAAAAAAACCCCGCCTTGCGGCGGGGTTTTTCATTGCAGCAGTGCAGCGGGACTTAGAAGTCCATGCCGCCCATGCCACCCATGCCGCCCATGCCACCAGCGCCACCCATGGCCGGCTCGTCCTTCTTCGGRGCSTCGGCMACCATSGCTTCGGTGGTGATCATCAGGCCAGCGATCGAGGCTGCGTTCTGCAGCGCCGAACGGGTCACCTTGGTCGGGTCTAGGATGCCGAACTGCAGCATGTCGCCGAACTCGCCCGTAGCGGCGTTGTAGCCGAAGCTGCCGGTGCCTTCCTTGACCTTGTTGACGATGACCGACGGCTCTTCACCGGCGTTGGCAACGATTTCGCGCAGCGGGGCTTCCATCGCGCGCAGGGCGATCTGGATGCCGTGGTTCTGGTCTTCGTTGGCACCCTTCAGGCCAGCCAGTGCGGAGACCGCACGGACCAGGGCAACGCCGCCGCCCGGAACCACGCCTTCTTCAACGGCCGCACGGGTCGCGTGCAGGGCGTCGTCGACGCGATCCTTCTTTTCCTTCATTTCGATTTCGGTCGAAGCGCCGACCTTGATCACTGCAACGCCACCGGCCAGCTTGGCCACGCGCTCCTGCAGCTTCTCGCGGTCGTAGTCCGAGGAGGTGTCTTCGATCTGGGTCTTGATCTGCGCAACGCGCGAATCGACCGCAGCCTTGTCACC
>NZ_JBFTNR010000757.1:0-1951 GCF_056665995.1 Stenotrophomonas sp. 05L44_2 | reverse complement strand
TTCGCGCAGGCGGGCCCGCAACGCGCTGACATCCCCCATCCCACCCCAGCGCGCCTGCTGCAACGCCTGCAGAGTCTGCCGCTGGGCCGGATCGGCCAGGCGCTCGATCACCTGTTCCAGGCGTTCCACGCCGGCCATCGAACACAGCAGCGCCTCTACCTGGTCAAAGCCCTCGCCATCGATCGCCCGGCGCAACTCGGCCACGCTGGCACGCGAGGACGTTGCAGGGGCACTGGCTCCTGGCCGGGGAACCGGACGGGTGTGGACGACGGCACGGCGGCCACGTCGCCATCCCCATGCCAGGGTCAACAGCCATAGCAGCGCCAGGCCTGCGGCGGCCGCCATCCACGGCCACGGCCGGGGACCTGCTGCGGTGGGTGCAAGAGAGGATGCAGCGGCGGGTGCGGCGTCTCCCGGCAACGCGGCATCGGTATCGATCGGTTGTGCCGCCGGCGCGCCGGCCCGGCCTGCGGCCACGGCCAGTTCCAGATCCGGCAGGCTGGCCTGCTGGGCACTGCCACTGTCCACGTTCCACCAGGCCACGCGCGGCCCCGGCACGCGCAGGGATCCAACCTGCCGCGGCACGATCGAGTAGCGACGGGTGATCTTCAGGCGTGGCGTGCTGCCGTTGAAGGTCTCCTCGTACTGGGCAGGTTCGGCGAACACCTGTGCGGCGTCGCCGAGGTCGGGCACGGGCAGATCGGTGAACTGGGCCCGGGTAGCGCCGTTGGCGATCGCTTCGACCATCACGGTGGCCGCTTCGCCCGTGCGCGCACTGCTGGGTGCAGCGGTGTAGCGCAATTGCAGGCTGTGCAGGGGCAGCCACGGCTGCACGGCCTGMGCCGGTTGCGCCTGCACCTGCARCGTGCGTTCGGCACCGACGGCATTCATGCGGCCATCGCCACCGCTCCCGAAGAAGTCATCGAAGAAKCCACCTGCACTGCGGCCGGTGAAGCGCGCGCCCGGCAGGCGCAACGCCCCGCTGCGCTCGGGGATCAGCAGGAAGCGACGTTCGACCACGTTGTAGCGACGGCCGTTGACCTGGCGCACGTCGCTGCGATCCTCCCCCACCCGCTGCAGCGAAGCGCCACTGGGTGTGTCGAGCACCAGTTCGCCCGACGCCAGCTGCGAGGCGAAGTACAGCCTGACCACCACGCCCACGCTCTGCTGCACGTAGGGCGTCGGGTCATCCACCTCGGTTTCGATGAAGGCGGTGGCATTGCTCTGCGGGGTGGCCACCACGGCATCACTTACCTGCAGCACCAAGGGCACCGTGCGTGCTGCGCCTACCTGTAATGAAGGCACCTGCAGCGTACCGGTGCGGCGCGGCGTCAACGCAACCGTATAGAGGTTGCGCTGCTGGACGCCGCCATTGCTCCACTGCACCTGGCGGTTGCTGCTCTGCGCACTGAGCACGAAATCGGCATTCAACGGTGCATAGTCTGGCGCGCCCTGGTCGGTCTCGATGTGCAGGGTGACCGCATCACCGGCGGCGATGCTGTCCTGCTCCAGCCAGGCGCGCGTCTGCGCCATGGCCACCATCGGCAGCCACAGCAGCAGCATCGCCAGCACAGGCAGAGGCCACCGGATTTGCCTGCTCGCCATGCCTGTCATCGCCCTTCCCTCTTTCTACGTTCGTTTTCCAACTGGAACTTGGCCCGCAGCAGTGCCCCCGGATCATCCGGCACACGCCGCATCCACGCCTCCACGGCCTGCTGCTCCTCGCGCTGTTGCGGTGTACCGCCATCGCCGCGCACTGCTGCCTTGCCGGCTTCGCCGGCGCGCGCCTGCTGCAGGGCCTGCTGCATGCGCTGGCGCTGCTGGGCATCGGCCTGCGCCTGGGCCTGCGCGTCGGCTGCCTGCGGCTCCTGCTTCGCCCCCTGCTGGCCGGAACCTGCAGATGCCGGGTTCTGCTGGCCCTTCTGGCCCTGCGGTTCCTGCTGGCCTTGTT
>NZ_JBFTNR010000756.1:0-1956 GCF_056665995.1 Stenotrophomonas sp. 05L44_2 | reverse complement strand
GCGGATGGATGTCACTTCACCCCACGAACGCCGGGCATGGCCCGGCGCTACCGGGGATCAGGCCGCAGGCTTCTTGACCACCGAAGACGGAACCAGCCAGCGCGCGGCGTGGATGCCCAGCTCGTACAGCAGGCACATCGGGATCGCCAGCATCAGCTGCGACACCACGTCCGGCGGAGTCAGGATCGCAGCGAGCACGAAGATGCCGACGATCGCGTAACCGCGTCCTTCCTTGAACTGCTGCGGCGTGATCCAGCCCAGCAGCACCAGGATCACCATCGCCACCGGCAGCTCGAAGCTGCCGCCGAAGGCGAAGAAGATCGCCAGCACGAAATCCAGGTAGGCATTCGCATCCGGCGTGATCGCGATCACTTCCGGGCTGAAGGTGGTGAGGAAGTGGAAGACCGCCGGCAGCACCAGGAAATAGGCAAAGGCGCAGCCGGTGTAGAACAGCAGCACCGAGGAGACCAGCAACGGCATCGCCAGGCGCTTCTCACGTGCATACAGGCCCGGCGCGACGAAGGCCCACAGCTGGTACAGCAGCCATGGCACGGCCACGAACAGGGCCACGAAGAACGTCAGCTTCAACGGCGCGAAGAAGGCGCCGGCCGGGTTGGTGGCGATCATCGTCTGCCCATTGGGCAACTGCGAGATCAGCGGCTCGGCCAGTGCGTTGTAAAGCTTCTGGGTAAACGGCAGCAGGCCCAGCAGCACAACGCCCAGCCCCAGCAGCGCACGCACCAGGCGCGAGCGCAGTTCAACCAGGTGTTCCACCAGCGAACTTTCGCCGAAGTCGTGTTCGCTCATGACGGGCGCTCCGTGCGCGCGGGCGTTTCGGTCGCGGTATCAGCAACGGCATTGCCCGCAGCTTCAGCGGTGGCAGGCGTAATGGCTGCACCTTCAGTCGACGCCCCCCCCGGCTCGGGCGCATCCGCCAGATGTGGGGGCTGTTCGGCCGGGGCCGGTGCACGCACCTGCTGCGCCAGTGTGTCGCTGTGCTGTTGCATCTGCTCGGCTTCGCGGCGCATGGCTTCGCCGCTGGCACGCAGCTGGTTCTCGGTGTCCTGCATGCCCTGGCGCACGTCCTGCATCTGCCGCTTGATGTCTTCGGCCTGCAGTTCGCGTTCCAGTTCCTGCTTGACCGAATCCCATTGATTGCGCGCGCGGCGTACCCACAGCCCGGCGAAGCGGGCCGCCTTGGGCAGGCGCTCAGGTCCGAGCACCACCAAGGCGACAACCGCGATCACCAGCAGTTCGCTGAAGCCGATATCAAACACCGCAACCGCTCCGGATCAACGCGGCTTGCGGTCGTGCTCGTCCTGCGCGGTGCGCGAGGCGTCCTGGCTGCGCGACTCGTCGCCCAACTGCGCGTTCGGCTTGTCGTCGTCGTGCATGCCCTTCTTGAATTCCTTGACCGCCGAGCCGAGGTCCTTGGCACCACTGGTCAGGCGCTTGGTGCCGAACACCAGCAGGACGATGGCGAGCACGACCAACCAATGCCAGATGCTGAAACTGCCCATAAGTCGCTCGTTACGTTAGTGATCAGATTGCCGAGCATAGCGCACCGGCTGTTAGCCGGCGCGCGTGACGAAAGTCAGTTGTTGCCCAGTGTTTCAGTGCGGATTTCACCGTCGTTGACCGGCTGGAAACCCTGCTGGGCCGGCGGCGGGGTCTGCGGCACGGCCTGCAGCGGCGCCGTGGTCGCTTCAGCAGGTGCCGCCGGCGCTGCCTGAACAGGCTGCGGGGCAGGCGCTGCAGCAGCCGCCGGACGCGGTGCGTCATTGCCACCATTGCGGTTGTTGCGCGCCGCGTAGGTGGCCTCTTCCAGGCGATCACGGAAAGCGACCACATCCATTGAAGGCGAGCCAGCCGCGCGGCCCTCGAAGATCATCCGCGGGGTGGTGTTGCTGCCGTAGGCGTCAAGGTTGGCAGCATCGTCGATCTGCAGGATCGCAC
>NZ_JBFTNR010000755.1:0-1956 GCF_056665995.1 Stenotrophomonas sp. 05L44_2 | reverse complement strand
GTTGCGGGCGGGGTTCTCAGGTTTGCGTCCGCCGGGCCTAGCCCGGCGCAACCGCCGGCTCAGGGAGCCGGCACGACCTGGGCACTGCCGACCGGGTTGCGCGGGTCACTGCCGCCAAACAGTTTGTTGGCCTTGCGATCCCATTCCACCGTCTGCAGGTTGCCCCACACGTGGCTGGAACCGCGGCCGCCGGCAGCGACCTCGCCCGGCAGGTCGATCTTGTGGCCCATCGCCTGCAGCTGCTTGATGGTGCCAGCGTCGAAAGCATTGCTTTCCGCTTCGATCAGGTCCGGCAGCCACTGGTGGTGGTAGCGCGGCAGCGCGGCGACCTGCTGCGCATCCAGGCCAGCGTCGTAGCCCAGGATACCCAGCAGCACCATGGTGATGATGCGGCTGCCACCGGGCGTGCCCAGCACGATCACCTTGTCGTCGTTTTCCATGAAGGTCGGCGTCATCGAGCTGAGCATGCGCTTGCCCGGCTTCGGCGCGTTGGCCGCGTAGCCCATCACGCCAAAGGCATTGGGCGTTCCCGGCTTCAGCGCGAAGTCGTCCATCTCGTTGTTCAGCAGCACGCCGGTGCCCTTCGGAATCAGGCCCGAGCCGTACAGCAGGTTGACGGTCTGGGTGGCACCGACACGGTTGCCATCACGGTCGATGATCGAGAAGTGGGTGGTCTCATCATCCTCCAGCGGCGTCGGGTTGCCCGACAGCAGGTCGCTGGGGGTCGCCTTTTCCGGGTGGATGGTCGCGCGCAGGCCCTGTGCGTAATCCTTGCTGGCCAGCACCTTCTGCGGGATCTGCACGAAATCCGGATCGCCGAGGAAGAAGGTGCGGTCACGGTAGGCACGACGCATCGACTCGACCACCAGATGGGTGCGGTGCGCGGCATCCATCTGCTTGATGTCCCAGCCTTCCAGTATCTGCAGCATGCTGGCCAGGGCGATGCCACCGGAGGACGGCGGCGGTGCGGTGGTGATCTTCCAGCCGTTGTAGTTGAAGACGATCGGCGCACGCTGCTTGACGCGGTAGCCGGCCAGCTCTTCGGCGGTCCACTTGCCTCCCGCCTGCTTCACGCCGGCCAGCAGCAGCTTGCCGGTCTGGCCCTTGTAGAAGCCGTCGAAGCCACCGGCCGCCAGGCGCTCCAGGGTCTGCGCCAGTTCCGGCTGCTTGAACAGGTCACCGGTGGCGATCGGCTTGCCATTGCGCAGATAGACCTCGCGCGTACCGGGATAACGCTCCATCACTTCACGGCGCGAGGCATATCCCTTGGCCATGCGGTCGTACACCGGGAAGCCTTCACGCGCGATGCGGATCGCCGGCTGCAACGATGCCGCCAGCGGCAGCTTGCCGTGCTTGGCCGACAGTTCGACCAGCGCCGCCGGCAGGCCCGGAATGCCGGCCGACCACGGGCCGTTGACCGAGCGGTCGCGGTCCAGGTCACCCTTCTTGTCGAGGAAGGCCTGCGGCGTGGCCGCGGCCGGCGCGGTCTCGCGCGCGTCCAGCATCACGTCCTTGCCGGTAGCCGCATCATGCAGCAGGAAAAAGCCGCCGCCACCGAGGCCGGAGCTGATCGGCTCGACCACTGCCAGGGTCGAGGACACCGCCACCGCCGCGTCGAAGGCGTTGCCGCCCTGGGCCAGGATGTCGACACCGGCCTGGGTGGCCAGGGCGTGACCGCTGGCGATGGCCGCGCCATCGGGGCGCTCGGCACGGACCGGGGCATCAGCCCAGGCGACGGAACTCAGCAGCAGGCCGAGCAGCAACAGGGGGCGGGCGAACGACTTCATTCGGATGGGGGCTCCGCATAGAGTTCGGGATGATCGTGCTGCAGTTGGCGCAACTTGGCCAGCAGCTCGATTTCGGTTTCGACGATGTCCGGATCGGGGTCGATGCATTCGACCGGGCAGACGACCACGCACTGCGGTTCGTCGAAATGGCCCACGCACTCGGTACAGC
>NZ_JBFTNR010000754.1:0-1972 GCF_056665995.1 Stenotrophomonas sp. 05L44_2 | reverse complement strand
GACCAGGTATTCCCATGCATAGCGGTGGTCTGGAACTGGCACTGGTGCTGCTGCTGGCCGCGGTGATAGCGGTGCCGGTGTTCAAGAAGTTCGGCTTCGGCGCGGTGCTGGGCTACCTGGCGGCCGGCGTGGTGCTGGGTCCGGACGGTCTGGGCTTCGTGCAGGACGCCGACCGCATCCTCGGCGCGGCCGAGATCGGCGTGGTCATGCTGCTGTTCGTGATCGGGCTGGAGCTGTCCCCGGCCCGGCTGAAGGTGATGCGGCGCTCGGTGTTCGGTGCGGGCGCCGCGCAAGTGGCGCTGTCCGGGCTGGTGCTGGGCGGCCTGCTGCTGCTCGATCACTTCCAGTGGAAGAGCGCGCTGGTAGTGGGCGTGGCGCTGGCGCTGTCGTCGACTGCGGTCGGCCTGCAGCTGCTGTCCGAACACAAGGCGATCAACAGCGACCATGGCCGGCTGGGGTTTGCCATCCTGCTGTTCCAGGACCTGATCGCCATTCCGCTGCTGGCCGCGATTCCGCTGCTGGGCGGGGTCAAGAACGAGACGCTGCGCTGGGAAGATGCGGCCGTCGCGCTGGGCGCGCTGGCGGTGGTGATCCTGTGCGGGCGGCCGGTGCTGCGCCGGGTGTTCGGCATCATCGCCCGCACCCGCAGCCCGGAGGTGTTCACCGCCACCGCACTGCTGGTGGTGCTGGGCACCGCCTGGTTCATGCAGGAAGCCGGCCTGAGCCCCAGCCTGGGGGCATTCCTGGCCGGCGTGCTGCTGTCCGATTCGGAATTCCGGCATGAGCTGGAATCGCAGATCGAGCCGTTCAAGGGCCTGCTGTTGGGCCTGTTCTTCATTGCCGTGGGCATGGGCATCGACCTGGACCGCATCGCCGCCGAACCGTGGATGATCGCTGCGGGCGTGGCGATCCTGCTGGTGGTGAAGTTCAGCCTGCTGTACGCCATCGGCCGCATCGCCAGACTCAGCTCGCGGCAGTCGTTGCTGCTGGGCAGCGTGTTGTGGCTGGGCGGCGAATTCGCCTTCGTGGTGTTCAACGAAGCCCAGCGTGCGCATCTGCTGGGCAATGCCAACCATGACCGGCTGGTGGCGATCGTCGGCCTGTCGATGGCGATCACCCCGTTGCTGATGATCGCCCTGATGCGCCTGCTCGGCGAGGAGAAGGTCGCGCCCCGCCAGGCGGCGGAGGCCGACAAGGTGGCGCCGGACAATCGCCCGAAGGTGCTGATTGCCGGCATGGGCCGCTTCGGCCAGGTGATCGCGCGCCTGCTCACCGCGCAGAAGGTGCCGTTCGTGGCACTGGAGGCGAACCCGGACACGGTGGCCGACCTGCGCCGCTTCGGCAACCAGCTGTACTACGGCGATCCGACCCGGCCGGAGATGCTGCGCGCCGCCGGTGGCGAGCACATCGACGTGTTCGTGATCACCGTGGACGACCCGGAAACCAACCTGCGTGCGGTGCGCATGGTGCGCCGCCTGTACCCGGATGCGACGGTGCTGGCGCGTGCGCGCAACCGCCAGCATGCCTGGCGGTTGATGGACATGTCGGCCGAACCGTTCCGCGAAGTGTTCGGTACCAGCCTGGAAATGAGCGGGCGCGTGCTGACCGCGCTGGGCGTGGCACCGAACGTGGCCGAGCGCCATGTGCAGCAGTTCCGCGAACACGACGAGAAGCTGCTGCGCGACCAGTACCTGGTCTACGACGACGAGGCCGCCGTGATCCAGACCTCGCGCGATGCCCGCAACGACCTGATGCACCTGTTCGAAGCGGACGCGGAAAGCGRCGGCGACAAGGAGCGCTGACCGCGGGCCGGTGTGCCAACCAACGGTCGGCACCCACCCAATGGAAGGCGACCTTCAGCCGTTGTCGCGCAGGAACCTGGCCATCGACGATACGCCCGGCACGCGCGGCTCGGAMGCGGAAAGCGRCGGCGACAAGSARCGCTGAYCGACGGGGYTGGGTAGTGCCGGCC
>NZ_JBFTNR010000753.1:0-1973 GCF_056665995.1 Stenotrophomonas sp. 05L44_2 | reverse complement strand
GCGTGCTGCCAGCCGGGACGTTGACGGTATAGCTGAGCGATGCGCCGCTGGCTGCGCCGAGGCCGGTAACCGGCACGTTGTTCTGCAGCACGGTGCCACCCGGGTTGGGCGTGGTGCCGTTGATCGCGGCAGTCACCGCGGCATCGGCGTCGATGATGCCGGCGCCGCAACCACCCGAGCACGCACCCGGCAGCGGACGCGCGGTGCTCTTGATGATGCTTTCCACCTGCGCCGGGCTGAGCGGGCTCGGTGCCACCGACTGCATCAGTGCAACCACGCCCGCCACATGCGGTGCCGCCATCGAGGTGCCGTTGTAGGACGCATAGCTGGCGCTGCCCGGGGTGGTGGTGCCGCTGTTGAGGGTGGACAGGATGCTCTGGCCCGGTGCGGAGATGTCGATGCCGGTGCCGTAGTTGGAGAAGCTGGCACGCGCACCCGCCGAGGTGGTGGCCGCCACGGCGATCACGTTCGGGCAGTTGGCCGGTACCGCGCTGGAGACGTTGGTGTTGCTGTTGCCGGCAGCGACCACCACGGTGGTGCCGCGGCCGACCGCGCCGTTGATCGCGTTCTGGTAAGTGGTCGAGCAGCTGCCGCCGCCGCCCAGCGACATGTTGATGACCTCGGCCGGGTTGGCGTTGGCCGGCACACCGCTGACCGTGCCACCGGAGGCCCAGACGATCGCGTCGGCGATGTCGGAGGTGTAGCCGCCGCACTTGCCGAGCACGCGCACCGGCACGACCTTGGCGTTGAAGGCGGTACCGGCCACGCCGGTGCTGTTGTTGGTCACCGCAGCGACCGTGCCGGCCACGTGGGTGCCATGCCAGCTGGAGTTGGAGGCCGGAATGCCCGAGCCGCACTCGTTGGCGCCGTACCAGTCACCCTCATCGTTCGGATTGCTGTCACGGCCACCGCCATCGCGCGCCATCGCCGCGTCGCTGATGAAGTCATAGCCGGGCAGGATGTTGGCGTTGAGGTCGGCATGGTTGGTGATGCCGGTATCGATCACCGCCACGACCACACCGGTGCCGGTGGCCTTGTCCCAGGCCGGACGCACGTTGATCGAGGCGTTGGATGTACCGAAGCCCCATTGCTCGCTGAAACGGGTGTCGTTGGGGGTCAGCGTCGCGCGCATGATCTGGTCGACTTCGACGTATTCGACGTTCGGGTCGGCGGCCAGCTTGCGCATCAGCAGCTCGGATTCGGCCTGGTCCAGCGCACGGTCGGTCCTGACCACGGTGGAGCCGACGGCAAGCCTGCGGACCTGCTGCAGGCCCAGCGCGCGGCCCTGGCTGCTGGCGATGCCGGCAGCGGCCGTCTTCAGCGAAGAGGCCAGCGCGGTGGTGTTGGCCACCGGCGCACTGCCGTCGCGGTACTTCACGATGAAGCGCTGGTGGGTCGGCGCGGACTGCAGGCCGCTGAGCTGGACATCACCGGCCAGCGCAGGCGTGGCCAGCAGCAGCGATGACAGGACGGACGCACCAAGGACCACCCACACACGACGCACACGCGGTTGCGTTACCTGGGACATCGGATTTCCCTTCTAATGGTAGGAATGCCGGAATCGGCAGAAGCACCGGCCTGAACCGTGGGCTGGCTTGCGATGGCGAGGTTCGGGTCCGGCGAGCCAGCGGATTCCCCTGACCATCCGCTGTGTTGATGACGCTAGTGGCTCAAACCGGACACCACAAGATTTTCAGCGTCTTTTCAGCAAGATGAAATGTTGGATCTGAGACTTTCCGGGTCGAGGGTTTGTGAAGGTGAAGGAACTTTCGCGTCAGCTGCACGTACCTGACTGCGGAATGTCCTGTCCCGCCATGTCTTTGCCGACATCGGCGAACAGCCGCCGGGCATGGCCCGGCGCTACCGTGGTACGCGTACATTCGCCGGGCATCGCCGCGCGCTGGCGGGAGCCGTTGATCCTGGTAGCGCCGGGCCGCGCGCTGGCGGGAGCCGTTGATCCTGGTAGCGCCGGG
>NZ_JBFTNR010000752.1:0-1983 GCF_056665995.1 Stenotrophomonas sp. 05L44_2 | reverse complement strand
GTGCTGATCCGGGTGCCCGCCGATGCACTTACGCGGGCACCGGATATCGAGCGCCTGCGCCTCAGTTTCGAGCGATGGTTGGACTACCACCAGAGCCAGGGCGCGTTACTGGTGGAGAGTGCAGGAACATCGTGGATCGAAGCGCTGTTTGGGCGCTTCAGTGGGGCGGTCCCTGATGGGCAGCGGTGTCCAACTAGAGCTTGAACTCCAAATCGCCCTGCTACTCAAAATCGGGGGGACGTCGGCCTGACTACGTTGAGGGAGTCCAAGTTCGGACGAAGAGGGTTGCCGTTCGTTATCGAACTTGAGCGCCCGGACATCGGTCTCAGAACTTTACTCTGCTGTAAACAAGGTCCAGTTCTTCATCATGCATGACCCAGCGACCAGCATTGCCCTCCGGACACAGGTAGAACTTTCCGGCGTGATTTGACGCGCGCGACCAAGCGCTTCGGGCGAACTGGGGAAACCGCCGCATGACTCGCGCGTCCGGCATCTCCGGCCTGCTTGCCAGCGTGCAGTCTTCAGGCAAGGTAAGAATCCCGCTGGTTAAACGAAAGACCAACCACGACTCATTGGTGTCCATGTCGTGCGTCTCTTGTATGTTGACAGCATCCTCAGGCAACCACCCGGGCAACCACTTCGATTCACCGATTGCGTGTCTCGAAGCGGCTTGGTTTCGGTCTGCATATTGAGTGCTTGCAACTTCCGAGCAGCCAGAAAGTGCGAGTGCCAGCGTGACCATCAGGAAGAGCTTGCGAGTGTTCATTGGAGGCGTGCAAGTCATCAGCATGGGAAATTTCCACCGGGACGATAGCTCCCGCAAATCTGCGAGCAACTCCCAGCAGGGCTTATTCGTCCAGATGATCGTCCAAGGCGAACTGTGTACACACCGGTCTCTGTCCTAGTCACGCCAAGCTGGGCGTCCTGCAGCCCCATTGGCTCAACGAGCGAGATCCGAAGAAATGTCCTTGCTCGTGGGGAAAAAGGCAAGTCGGGAGCGCATTCATAGCCAACAGAGGGCACGCTGCGCGGTGGGGAGGAATCCCCCTAGCCGCTTCTCCAGCAATCCCCGATGGCTACCCGCAGATCGCCCGCCTCACCATCAAGCGCCCCCTCCGCAGGAATCCACACATGAGCCTGGCGCTGGTCCACAGCCGTGCCCGCGCCGGGGTCGATGCCCCGCTGGTGCGGATCGAGGTGCATCTCTCCGGAGGCCTGCCCGTTACCCAGATTGTCGGTCTGGCCGAGACCAGCGTGCGCGAGTCGCGCGAGCGCGTGCGTGCCGCGATGCTCTGCGCTAGGTTCGACTTTCCGCAGCGGCGCATCACCTTGAACCTCGCGCCCGCCGACCTGCCCAAGGAGGGCGGTCGCTACGATCTGGCCATCGCGCTGGGCATCCTCGCGGCCAGTGGCCAGATCGATCCGCAGTCGTTGCTGCAGTACGAATTCCTCGGCGAACTTGGCTTGACCGGAGAGCTGCGCGCGGTGTCCGGTGCGCTGCCGGCCGCCATCGCCGCCGCCGAAGCGGGGCGCATCCTGATCGTGCCACCCGGCAACGCGGCGGAGGCGGYGCTGGCCCAGCACGCCGATGTGCGGGTGGCGCGCACCCTGCTGGAATGCTGTGCCGGGCTGGGCAATCCGCGCCTGTTGCCGCAGGTGGAACGGGTGGACACCACACCGCTGCCGCTGCCGGATCTGGCCGATGTGCGCGGGCAGGCGCTCGCGCGCCGCGCGTTGGAGGTTGCCGCGGCCGGTGGTCACCATCTGTTGCTGATCGGCAGCCCCGGCTGCGGCAAGACCCTGCTGGCCTCGCGCCTGCCCGGCCTGCTGCCGGATTCCGAAGAGATCGATGCCCTGCAGTTGGCGGCCATTACCTCGGTCAGCGGCGAAGGGCTGGACCCGAAGCGTTGGCGACAGCGGCCGTTCCGGGCGCCGCACCACAGTGCGAGCGCTGCGGCTTTGGTGGGGGGCGGTAATCCGCCC
>NZ_JBFTNR010000751.1:0-1989 GCF_056665995.1 Stenotrophomonas sp. 05L44_2 | reverse complement strand
CGCTGGTTCTCCTTGCTGCGCAGGGCCTCGGTGCTGGGAATGCCAAGCAGGCCCTTGTCACCGGCGTTGTTGTACTTGACGTCAATCCGGTCACGGTAGTCGGTGCGGCAGGAGGCATCGGTAAACAACGTCGTGGTCCGGCCGAAGTCGGCGAACACGCGCACCCGTGCCGGCGGAACCGCGCCGCCCGCATAGGCACTGAGGTCTTCCGCCGCCAGCGGGCGTGGGTACATCGCCGGTATCCGCTTGATGAGCTTGTCGATGCATTTCATGGTGATCTTCTGCGCCGCGCTCTTGAGCCTGGCGTAGTCATCGGCCTGCCACGCGCCCAGGGTCGCCCGGTCATCACTGTCGTTGCAGCTGATGATCTCGGCCAGGCTGCCATCGGCGCGGCGCTGCTGGATCGTGCTGGAATGGTTGAGGCGATACAGCGGATCCTTGCGCGTATTGCCCTGGTGTACCAGCACCCAATCWTCTGCACTGAAGCGCAGCGTACTGGTCTGCTTGGGCACAGCGTCGGGTGCATAGCGGAAGTAGCCTCCCACCAGTGCCTTGGCCACATTCGGCATCAGCGTGATGGCGGGGCTGGCCTGGCCCTCGATGATGCTGCCGGGCAGGTGGTTGCGCCGGAAGTAGTCCGGCTCGTTGCCGCTGAACAGCAGGGCCAGTCCCTTTGGTGTGAGCGCCTCGCTGTCATCGGGAGTGACGATGCGCAGTGCCACGTCGGGCGCGTGCAGACGCTTCGATGCGCTGTCCGGGCCGCTCAGGATCTGCACACGCTCGGTCCAGGAGGCGGGGCCATCGCGTTGGGGCACGGGCGTGGCCGATGGCGTGGCCGGTGCTGTGGCAGCGGTAGTCACCAGTGGGGCCAACAGGACGACTGCCAGCAGGGAGGATCGGGCGGGGAGGGCGCGCTGGGCCATGGGCAAGCTCCATGAAAATCGAAACATCCGTGCCGGCCTTTCCCGGCCGGCACGTGGAAAAAAGGGAGTGGCAGAGGTGACGCCGCAGACGCTCAGCCGCGCGCCAGCGCCAGCAGTCGTTCGGCAATGCGCTCCAGCGGCACCTGTTCCTCGGCCGCGCCGAGCTTGAAGGCCGCGCCGGGCATGCCCCAGACCACGCTGGTCGCCTCGTCCTGCACCAGTGTGGGCGCGCCGGCCTGGCGCATTTCCAGCAGGCCGCGTGCACCGTCGTCGCCCATGCCGGTGAGGATCGCGCCGATGGCATTGCCGCCCGCGCTCTGTGCCACCGAGCGGAACAGCACGTCCACCGCCGGCTTGTGCCGGTTCACCGCAGGACCATCGTCGACACGGCAACGCCAGCGTGCACCGTCGCGGATGATCCGCAGGTGCTTGCCGCCCGGAGGGAGGTAGGCGTGGCCGGGCAGCACCGCTTCACCGTCGCTGGCTTCGCGCACGGCCATTGCCGAGTGACGGTCCAGTCGTTCGGCGAAGGCGGTGCTGAAGCTGGCGGGCAGGTGCTGGGTCATCACCACGGCCGGACCGTCGGCGGGCATGCCTTCCAGCACCACGCGCAATGCTTCGGTACCGCCAGCCGACGAGCCGATGGCGATCAGGCGGTCGGTGGTGCGGAACTGCGTTGCTGCCGGGCGCGCGGCAGGGGCGGCATCCAGCGTGAGTTTCGGCGTGGCCACGCGCACCAGCGGGCGCACCCGGGAACGCGCAGCCATCTTCACCTTGGAGATGATTTCATCGGCATAGCCCTGCAGGCCGCGGGCSACGTCGAGCTTGGGCTTGGASAYGAARTCCACCGCGCCCAGGCCCAGTGCCTGCAGGGTGGTATCGGCGCCGCGCTCGGTCAGCGAAGAGATCATCACCACCGGCAGCGGGTGCAGGCGCATCAGGTTTTCCAGGAACGCCAGGCCATCCATGCGTGGCATTTCCACGTCCAGGGTGATCACGTCCGGGGCCAGGCGCTTGATCTTCTCGCGGGCCAGCAGCGGGTCGGCGGCGGTGCCGACCACGTCGA
>NZ_JBFTNR010000750.1:0-1989 GCF_056665995.1 Stenotrophomonas sp. 05L44_2 | reverse complement strand
GGATCTGGATGCGGCCTTGGTTGTTGCCCATCGTCATGTTGCGGATGGTCTTGGTGATCAGTTCCGAGTTGGGCACGATCAGCGTGGACTTGTCGCTCACCTGGATCTCGGTGGAGCGCACGTTGATGCGGCGGATGTCGCCTTCCTGATCGCCCAGCTTCACCCAGTCACCGATCTTCACCGGCCGCTCGGCCAGCAGGATCAGGCCGGAGACGAAGTTCTGGATGATCGCCTGCAGGCCGAAGCCGATACCTACCGACAGCGCACTGACCAGCAACGCCAGGTTCTTCAGGTTCAGGCCCATGGCGGTCAGCGCCCACAGCGCCACCAAGATGATGCCCACGTAGCGGGTGATCGTGCTGATTGAATTGCGCGCGCCCAGGTCCAGTTCGGTCTTGGGCAGGTAGGTGTCGGTCAACCAGCGCTGCAGCAGCTGCGTCAGCCCCAACCCGACCAGCATCACCAGCAGGGCGATGGCGATACGCGCAGGCTTGAGCGTGATGTCGCCGATGGAAATGCCGTTGGCCAGCGAAGCGACGCGCTCGACCACCGAGCCGATGTTGCCGAACGGCGCCGCCAGTGCCAGCAGCGCGATCAGCACCACGAACGTGCGCAGCACGGCAGACAGCAGCACACCGGCCTGCTCCAGCCGCGACACGCTCAGACCGGTGCTGAGCAGGATGGTCTGGCCGACCTTGCTGTCGGCGTTGAGCAGCCAGGTGGAGAAATCATCGACGAACTTGAACAGCAGCGTCGCCGCCAGCACCACGATGCTGCCGCCGATCAGCTGCTGGTTGACGAACTTGGCGAAGTTCACATAGCCCATCAGGGTGGCGATGATCGCGGCCACCACGGCGATGTTGCCAGCCACACGTGCCAGCACCAGCCAGCTGCTGCGCCGCACCGGAACGGCCGCGCCCTGGCCGTCGGCCTGCGCTTCCAGCTTCGCCTCGGCCTCGGCGGTCTGGCGCCGATGCAGGCGCGCCAGGGTCACCAGCATGGCCATGATCAGGCCCAGATAGGTCAGCGCGATCACGCCGTCCAGCGCCACCGTAGTGACGTCGCTGGTGCGGGTGGCGCGATCGATGGCCACCAGCACCGTGCTCAGCCAGGCCAGTGCCGCGGCACCCCAGGCGTACTTGCGCAGTTTCAGCGCGGCGGTGTCATCCAGGTTCAGCAGCCGCCACGAAGGCCGCTTGGGCACCAGCAGGCAGGCGCTGAGCGCGGAAATGAAGGCCGCARCAAACGTCGCCGCCTGTACGCCTTCGGCCACGCTCTGCAGGCGCGGCGGAATCGCGCCGATGGCATCCAGTGCAGCCACCAGCACCACCACGGCGTAGCCGGGCAGCAGGGTGCCCACCAGCAGCAGCCACATGGCCAGACCAGAGCGGCGCAGGCGGCCGTCGGGGGCACGCTCGGACGCAGCGAACCGGCGCCCCAGCGCGCGCAGCCACAGGCGCAGCGGGAACATCATCACCAGTGCCGCCGCCAGCCCCAGCAGCAACGTGCCCCAGCCATGGGTGGCAATGGCCGTGGTCAGCGCGRCCCGGCCCTGCTGGGCCAAAGGGGTGACGCGGGCGATATCGTTCGGCAACTGGTCGGCCACCTGCCGCCACAGCGTTGGCGACAGTGGCGAGGCGACCTTGCGCCCCAGTTCCTCGGTGCGCTGCGCGTTGCGCTGCTTGTCGATGTCCGCACTCAACTGCTGCGCACGGACGGCACTGGACTTGGCTTGGGCAATCGATGCCGCCAGGGCATCGCGCTGGCGCGTCAGCGTGCGCCGCTGCGCCGCCAGCTCCGGCGGTTCAGTGGTGTCCTTGGGCGCCTCGCCCAGCTGCGTCAGCTGCTCGTTGAGCTGGTCCAGCTGCGGCTGCAGGGTCTTTTCCAGCGCCTCGGCATCACGCTTGGCCTGTGACGCATTTTCCGAAAGCGTGCCCAGCGTTTCGGTGGCTTCGGCATCAACACGCTTGCGCTCAACATCCTTCAGCG
>NZ_JBFTNR010000749.1:0-1991 GCF_056665995.1 Stenotrophomonas sp. 05L44_2 | reverse complement strand
GGTGCGGACTTCTTCCAGCGCCATGCCGATACCCTCGGCTGGATGCTGTTCATCACCGTCATCGCGCGCCCGATCCTGGTCGGCCTGCACAACCTGCTGGTCAACCAGGCCATCGTGCCGGGGCTGAGCAATCGATCGCGCTGGCTGATGCACAACTACGTGGTGCGGCAGAGCCTGAGCTTCTTCCAGAACGACTTCGCCGGCAGCATGGCCAACCGGGTGATGCAGACCGGCACCTCGCTGCGCGAGTCGGCGGTGCAGATGGTCGATTCGCTGTGGTACATCGTGGTCTATACCGGCACCGCGCTGTACCTGTTCGCGCAGGCCGACTGGCGGTTGATGGTGCCGCTGATCCTGTGGCTGCTGGCCTACGTGGTGATCATGATCTACTTCGTGCCGCGCGCGAAGGAACGGGCCTGGATCGCCTCGGAGGCGCGCTCCAAGGCGATGGGACGCATCGTCGATGGCTACACCAACATTCCCACGCTGAAGCTGTTCGCCCACGGCGGCCGCGAGCAGGCCTATGTCGCCGATTCGATCCAGGAGCTGGCGGTCAAGCACCGCGCGCAGACCCGGATCACCACCGGCATGGACCTGACCATCGCCATCGTCAATGGTTTCCTCATCGCCGGCACCTGTGGCCTGGCACTGTGGCTGTGGAACGGCGGACACATCACCGTCGGCGCGATCACCCTGGCAACCGGCCTGGTGATCCGCATCCACAACATGTCCGGCTGGATCATGTGGACCATCAACGGCATCTTCGAAGACATCGGTACCGTGCAGGATGGCATCACCACCATCGCCCAGCCGCTGACCGTGCAGGACCGCGAGGATGCGGTGCCGCTGCAGGTGACTCGTGGCGGTGTGCACTTCCAGGATGTCCATTTCCACTACGGCAAGAAGGGCGGCGTGATCGCCGGCCTGGACCTGGTGGTGAAGCCGGGCGAGAAGATCGGCCTGGTCGGCCCCTCCGGTGCCGGCAAGTCGACGCTGGTGAACGTACTGCTGCGGCTGTATGACCTGGAAAGCGGTCGCATCCTGATCGATGATCAGGACATCGCCTACGTCACCCAGGAAAGCCTGCGCCAGCAGATCGGCGTGGTCACCCAGGACACCTCGCTGCTGCACCGTTCGATCCGCGACAACCTGCTGTACGGCCGTCCCGATGCGACCGACGCGCAGCTGCGCGCGGCCGTGGCCAAGGCGCGCGCGGAGGCCTTCATCGACACGCTGGTCGACGGGGAAGGGCGTCGTGGCTACGACGCGCATGTCGGCGAGCGCGGGGTGAAGCTGTCCGGTGGCCAGCGCCAGCGCATCGCCATTGCCCGTGTGCTGCTGAAGGACGCCCCGATCCTGGTGCTGGACGAGGCGACCTCGGCACTGGACTCGGAAGTGGAAGCGGCCATCCAGGACAACCTGGACGAGCTGATGGGCGGCAAGACGGTGATCGCGATCGCCCATCGCCTGTCGACCATCGCGCGCATGGACCGGCTGGTGGTGATGGACCAGGGCCGGATCGTCGAGACCGGTAGCCATGCCGAGCTGATCGAGGCCGGTGGACTGTACGCGCGGTTGTGGGCACGGCAGACCGGTGGTTTTGTAGCTGCGGAGCAATGACCAACGCCGCACGGTGGATGCGCAACAGTAGATCCACGCCATGCGTGGATGCTGTGCCACACGGATAAAGAAACGGCCCGGGTTTCCCCGGGCCGTTTTCATTCAACTCACACCCGATCCCTCACTCGATCGGCTGGTCCAGCATCAGCTGGCGTGCGAAGCGCACCGGCGGTGCGCCGTAGGACAGCATCTGGTCGTGGTAGGCCTTCAGGTTGAACTTGTCACCCAGCTTGTCCTGCATCGCCTTGCGGGTGTCGAAGTGTTCCTGCGCACCGACGAAGTAGGTCGGCAGCTGAGCCGAGGTCAGCTGCGCGCGCACCCACTTGCCCGAGGCTTCGCTTTCCTGCTGGAAGGCGTCGTGGGTCATCAGG
>NZ_JBFTNR010000748.1:0-1994 GCF_056665995.1 Stenotrophomonas sp. 05L44_2 | reverse complement strand
ACCTGTCGGTGAAGGTAACCAATCCACGCGGACAGTCGACCACAACACGGCACCTGGCCTATGACCAGCCCACCTATGAGATGCCGTTGATACTGCAGCATCCAGAAGGGGTAGTGACCGAGATCCAGCGCGACGCTCTCGGCAAGCCGCTGGCGATTACCCGTAGCAGCGCCGACGGCAGCCAAGCGCTGACCCGCCGTTATGTCTATGACGGTTACCAGCAACTCTGCAAGACCATCGAGCCGGAAACCGGGGCGACCGTGCAGGACTATGACGCTGCCGGCAATGTACTGTGGTCGGCTGCCGGCACGGGCCTGACCAGCGCCGCAGACTGCAACCGCAGCGAAGCACTCGCCACTGGCCGCGCCGTGCAGCGCAGCTATGACGCTGCCAATCGACTGCTGGCGCTGACCTTCCCCGATGGCCGCGGCAACCAGGTCTGGTCATATACGCCAGATGGCCTGCCCGCAGAAATCAGTACGCAGAACGATGCCGGCCGTCCGCTGGTCATCAATCGCTACCAGTACAACCATCGTCGTCTGCTCAGCAGCGAGACGCTGCAACATCCAGACTTCGGCAATCTGAGCCTGGCCTATGGCTACGATGGCAACGGCGCGCTTGCCAGCAACACCTACCCGGGCGGGCGCATCGTCAGCTATGCCCCGGACGCCCTCGGCCGCGCCACATCGGTGGGGGGCTATGCGAAGGAGGCCAGCTATTTTGCCAACGGCGCCTTGGCGCGCTTCGTATATGGCAACGGCATTGTCCATGCGATGAGCCAGAATGCTCGCGGTCTTCCTGACCGAAGTCGCGATGCCACCGCTGCGGCCGCAGTGCTCGATGACAGCTACGACTACGATGCGGGTGGCAACGTGATGGCCATCTCTGATGGCTTGCCGGGTGCGCCAGGCAATCGTGACATGGCCTATGACGGGCTGGATCGACTGCGCTCGGTTACCGCGCCGGGCTTTGGCAACGCGCTGTATGAGTACGACGCACTGGACAACCTGCGCCGGGCCAAGGTCGGCAGCCGGGATCGCACGCATTATTTCGATCCGACCAATCGTCTGGTCAACGTTGTCGATACTGGCAGCAGCGCGACCGTTGTCGGTCTCGGCTATGACGTGCAGGGTAATCTTTCGATCCGCAATGGCCAGGCGTTTGGTTTCGACTACGGCAACCGCCTGCGTACGGTGGGAACGACGGAAGCCTATATGTACGACGCGCATGGACGCCGGGTGAAAGCATGGAACAGCGAAACGGGCGTGATCTACTCGTTCTATGACAATGGCGGCGTGCTGCGTTTCCAGCGCAATGAGCGCACGGGAAAGCAGACGGACTATCTGTACCTGTCCGGCAGCCTGGTGGCGCAGGTGCACGGCGAGGCTGCACCCAGTGCTCCGGCGCTGAGCGCTCCGGGCTACATCACCCAAGGCAGCGTCAACCTGACGTGGAGTCCGGCCGGCGGCGCCAACCGCTACGAACTGCAGCGCGCCCAAGGGGGCAACTGGAGCACGATTTTCGACGGCGAGGCGCAGGCATTCACCAGTAGCGGTCTGGTCACCGGCACCTATCAGTTCCGAGTGCGCGGATGCCGCGTGGTCTGTGGCGAGTGGAGCAACACCGCCTCGGTCGCCGTCGAGCTGCCGCCGGCTGCAGTGCCTGTGCTGAGCGTGCCGACAACTGCATTCAACGGCAACTACAGCATCAGCTGGTCGGCCTCTGCCGGCGCAGAACGCTTTGAACTGGAGGAGAGTGCCAATGGCGGAGCCTGGACGCAGGTTCACAATGCGGCGGGCCAATCCAAGGCATTCAGTGGCAAGCCGGCAGGCAGCTTCAACTATCGTGTCCGTGCATGTAATCCGGTGGGGTGTACCGAATACAGCAATGGCGCCGCAGTGACGGTGGTCTACCCGCCTGTCGGTGCTCCTGGAGTATCAGCGCCGGCTCGTTCGGCACCCGGCAGCATTGGCATCGGCTGGAACGGGATTGGC
>NZ_JBFTNR010000747.1:0-2000 GCF_056665995.1 Stenotrophomonas sp. 05L44_2 | reverse complement strand
CTCTGCGGCCCGGGCGAGGCGCGGCAGGGCCTTGGTCAGCTGCTTCTCTGCACTGTAGATGTCGGACAGTTCGTGGATGAAAAGGTCTTCAGCGGTCTTGATGGCCATGGTGCGCTCCAGCAGGGAAGGAGCGACGAGGCTATCCCGGCCGGTGTTGGGGTGCGGGGTAGATGCAGTGAACGGCGGATGCGCATCGAGCGCGCAGATGCATGCATTCCCCTCACGCCGGGCACTGGGCGCGCGTCGGAACCAAGCTCAGCGTGGGTCGGCCGCTGCTGCAGAGTGGCCGGTTGCCGCCAGGTGTTCGCCGTCCACCAGGCGCGCATTGCTGACGGCCTGGTGAGAGCCGCACCTTCCGCAGGTCAGCAGCGTGCCCCCTGTCATCCGCTTGAGCTCCGCGTCGGCGCGGGACACGTGGTGGCACTGGTTGCAGCGGAAGGCGATAGCGGTGACCTGATCGATGCAGCCTCGTGCATCGGTCGCGTAGTCCACTGAAAAGACGTAGAAGAGTCCGGTGTCAGGCATGAAGTCGATCTCGCGGGCGGACCTGTTTCATGCCATGGGGCAGCAGTGCATGGCGTGAATCCTTTTCGGGTTCGTTTTCACATTTCACTGAATTGTTCTGTTTCAGGCTGCGCCTGCTGCGCTGCCTCAACCGGCCTTCTGCTACGGTTGGGAGCCCACTGCAGGGAGGTCGAACGTGCCCATCAGAGCCGTTGTATATACCAGCGAGGCAGCAGCGGATATTGCTGCCAGCCGGCTGGGCCAGACCGGGGGCAGGCTGTGCGGAATCGTGGATGACGCAGCACGTTTCAACCGTGATGCCGGCGTCACGGGCGTACTGCTGTTCGATGGCGCGCGCTTTGTGCAATACATGGAAGGCCCGGACGATGGCCTGCAGGTGGCATATTCCCGGGTGCTGGGTGCCAGCAGCCACAGCGGCCTGATCGAACTGCAGCGCGGCAGGGTGGGGCAGAGACGCCTGCCTTTCTGGCCCATGCGTTGGCTGCCGGTGGAACCGACGGAGCTGAGGCGGGTGGCCGGTGCGGACTGGACCGGTTTCGTCCAGCGCGAAGGCACCGCTGCCCCCAACACTACTGCCACGGGCATGGAGCTGCTGCGCGCCCTGGTTGAACCCTATGCCGCCGCACCCAGTACGGAGTCGCCATGACACAAACCACTTTCCACAGCGGACACCACCGCCGGCTGGACGTTCTTGCCGGAGTGTGGGAGACCACCCTCATCGCGCTGCAACCCGACGGCAGCACGGGCGGGGTGTCGTTCGCATCGGACGTTTACACGTGGATGCCCAATGGTCACTTCCTGGTGCATGAGGTCGACGCGATGATGGACGGGCAGCGTGTGCGCTCCACGGAAATCATCGGCGTCGATGTTGAATCCGGTGGTTTCTTCAGCCGCAGCTACGACGCTGATGGTGGCACCAGCGATTTCACTTCACGACTTGATGGCGGCAGGTACACCATCCAGGGCCAGTCCCAGCGGTTCGACGGCGTGATCAGCAGCGACCGGCAGTTGCTGACCGGGGAATGGGAGCATCGGGTCGGCGATGACTGGATACCGTTCGTCCGCATCGTGCTTGAACGGGTCGAGTAGATTCGCTTGTTCCGCGGGCGCCCCCGGATCGGGGGCTTCGCGGCTGGCTGCCCCTAGCGCTTGGGCGGGGGCGGCGCGGCTTCTTTCCCGCGTTCGGCCTCCGGCCCCGAGGCCTGGTCTTCGGAGGCGGCGGTGCCGCTGCCGCCGCCGGGCACGTTGCGCGCCGGCGCGCTGGCCGCTGGCGGGGTTTGCCGAACCGCATCGGCATGTTGTGCCTTATCGGTCGGTTCGCCTTGGTTGCAAGCCGACAATGCCATCGTCGCCACGGCACACAGCAGCAGTACCCGCATGGCCACTCTCCAGAGTAGGAAACCTCTTGTTTCTAGCGTTGAGCGCGTTGTGCGGGCGTGACGGGGGCGGCAGCGCACCGGCTGAAATCTGCCTCT
>NZ_JBFTNR010000746.1:0-2001 GCF_056665995.1 Stenotrophomonas sp. 05L44_2 | reverse complement strand
GTATTCGACTTCCTGCACCAGCGCAGCCAGCTGCAGCAGGAACTGACCATTGCGCATGCGACGGCCGGCACTGCCGCCGCTGCGCCCTGACCTGGCAAGGAGAAGATGATGCGCAACCTGCAGTTTTCCGCGTTGGCCGTGCTTTTGTGCGGCAGCCTGTTGTCTGCAGCGCCGGCACATGCCGAGCGCCGCATCGTGATCATCCAGAACAGCGTGCCCGAGGGGCCGAGCCTGGAGATGTCCGCGCCGATGGTGGAACGGGCGCGCGCAGCCGCGGCTGGGGAAACCAACGATGCGGGCATGCCCCCCGGCCAGGGCCCGCGGGTGACGCTGCCGCAGATGCAGGTCAGCGCCATCTCCACCACCGTCGATGGCCGCCGCGAAGTGCTGCTGCAGGACCCCGCCAACCCGCAGAACACCGCGTCCATGCAATGGCCCAAGCGCCCCGGTGACCCGGCCGTGCAGTTCAACGTGGGCCAGACCGTGAATTTCGAGCCTGCTGAATCGGGCAACGGCTGGCGTGTGAGCGACAACCAGGGCCGCCCACTGGAATACCTGCCCGAGGCCACCGGCCCACGCGACATTTTCGATACGCAGCGCTGAGCCGCTGCCTTCATCCTGACCAGGAGGTCACCATGCTTCGTTCCCTGCGCGCCCCCGCCGCCGCCCTGCTGCTCTCGGCCCTGACGGTGCCGACCGTGCACGCTGGTGCCGCCCCGCACATCAACAGCGGCCAGGCCAGCGTGCTGGTCACTTCGCTGATCGTGGTGTCGGTTCCGCTGGCCACCTCGATGGGCCTGGCCGCGCTGTCCAAGGCGCCGTTCAAGGCCAGCGAGCGCAATGGCCGGGTGGCCGAGCGCACTCCGGCAGTACCGCTGCCGCCGATGGAAGTGAAGCAGGTGGCGACCACCGCCGCTGGCGAGCGCCAGGTGCAGCTGCAGGTGCCGGACAAGGCCGACCAGACCGCCACCCTGCAGTGGCCGGCGATCGAGGGCGAAGACCCGGTGGCCGGTTTCGTAGTGGGCCAGCAGGTGCGCTTCGACCCGACCGATGCCGGTGCCGGCTGGACAGTGAAGAACAGTGACGGCAAGGCCCTGGCCTATGTGCCGACCGCCTACGCCGCCGGCGACGCGCTGAGCGAGCAGCTGTAAAACTGAACGGCCGTTTTTGGCTTTGCGGCGGGCCGGGCGGATAATGGGCGATCCCCTTTGTCCCCTGGCTCGCCATGTCCGTGCGTCCTGCGCCTGTTTTTGCCCCGTTGACCGCCCGCGCCCTGGTGCTGGCGGTGCTGGCCATGGGCGCGGTGGTGCTGCTGTCCAACGTGCTGGTGCAGTACCCGATCAATGACTGGCTGACCTGGGGTGCTTTCAGCTACCCGGTGGCCTTTCTGGTCAGCAACCTGATCAACCGCCGCTTCGGCCCGGGCCCGGCCCGCCGCGTGGCGTGGATCGGGTTTGCGGTGGCGGTGCTGCTGTCGGTGTGGGTGGCCACACCGCGCATTGCGATCGCCTCGTGCTCGGCCTTCATCGTGGCCCAGTTGCTGGACATCACCGTATTCGATCGCCTGCGCCGCGGCAGCTGGTGGCGCGCACCGATGGTGGCCACCACCTGCAGCGCCACGGTGGACACCACGATCTTCTGGTCGATCGCCTTCGCCGGTTCCACCCTGCCGTGGGTGAGCTGGGCAGCGGGCGACCTGGCAGTGAAGCTGGCGATCGGCGTGTGCCTGCTGGCCCCGTTCCGCGCGCTGCTGTGGAAGATGGCGCCGCTGCGTACAGCGGGCTGACTGCCTCACCGGTGGGTGCCAACCTTGGTTGGCGCACTCCTTGAACCCGGTGGGTGCCGACCGTTGGTCGGCACGCTCCTTCAGGGTTCATCGCAGCTGAGRGATTGTGCCGACCAACGGTCGGCACCTACCAATGAAAAGCCATCGCCAGACCATTGATCCGGTAGCTGCCAACCTTGGTTGGCACACTCYCTGAACCCGGTGGGTGCCGACCG
>NZ_JBFTNR010000745.1:0-3465 GCF_056665995.1 Stenotrophomonas sp. 05L44_2 | reverse complement strand
GGCTGCACAGGTGTGGGCACCTGCAGTGGTTGGGGAGGATGCGATCAGCCAGCGGGTCAAGCTGTTGCGGCAGGCGCTGGGTGATGACAGCCGACGCCCGCGCTACATCCGTTCGGTACGCGGGCGCGGCTATCAGTTGTGTGCAGTGCCGACCATCGCACCGCCGGCAGCGGCGGTGCCCATTACCGCGCACCGGAAGAAATGGCCATGGCTTGCAGGTGCCGGTGTCGTCGTTCTCGCCGCTGCCGCCTCGTTCTGGCCGCGCGCGCCGGCGGCCGGTGGCCCGCTGCCGTTGCTGCAGCGCGCCGACTATTACGCCAGCATCGGCCAGGCCAGCAACAACGAGCGCGCCATCGCCCTGTACCGGCAGGCATTGCAGGTGGACCCTGATTCCAGTCCGGCGCGGCGCGGCCTGTCACGAGCGTTGTCCGCACAGGGCTGTCTGTTCAATGGATCGCCCGAGCAGGTCCGGGAAGGGCTGGCGCTGGCCAACATCGAACGTGATCTCGCGCCGCAGGAGGGTGCTGTGTACGCGCTTCGAGGTTATGCCTACGACTGCCTCGGGCAGATGCCGCAGGCCATTTCCGAATACGAGCGGGCGATCGCGCTGGATCCGGGCGACGAGCGCACCCGTGCCTCGCTCGCCTACCTGCACCAGGAGCGCGGCCACCTTGCCCTGGCCCTGCGTGCCAATCTTGCATTGACGGCGCCCGAGCGCCTGCGCTTCCGTGATGTGCAGGTGGCGCGCGAACTGGAGCTGCTCGGTTTCACTCACGCGGCCGCGCAGCGCCACGCGCGTAATTTCCAGCTGTATCCGGACAACGTCTTCGCCAACATCGCCTGGCCGCGCAGTCTGTTCGCGGCAGGTGACCCGGGCCGGGCGAGGCAGGCGTTGACCGAGGCGCTGGCACGCGGCACGCCACATCCGCAGTTGCTGCGGCTGCAGGGCGAACTGGCGCTGCTGGCGGGCGATCACGCCGGTGCTGCCGATGCCTTCGAGCGCGGGCGGCAGCTGCGTCCACAGCAATCGCTCGGTCAATCGCTGGCGGCCTTGTACGCGCAGCCCGCGGCATCGCCGGAGTGGGTGGCGTCGCGTCTTGCAATGTTGCAGGCGCAGCGCGGCGACGGGTGGTCCGATGCCGCGCTTGAGCGGGCCCTGCTGCTGCAGGCGCAAGGCGACCCGGAGGCTGCCGTCACCGCGCTGCAACAGGCGGTCGATGATGGCTTCCGCGATGCGGCGTGGTTGCGCTCCACGCCGCTGTTTGCGTCCCTGCACGAAGCGCCCGGCTGGGCGCCGCTGCTGGCGCGCATCGATGCCGATATCGGCCGCCAGCGTGCGCAGGTGCTGGCGGCCGACTGGCGTCCCGCCGGGCTGGCCGACCTCAGCGCAGCGCCGGCAGCAGGAATTCGGTGAGAATGCGGCGCGACTGCGGGTGAGCGATGCTGCGGTTGTAGGCCTGGCTGGTCACCACCGCGACGGCGCGCTGTTGCGGCAGCAGGAACACGTAGTTGCCGCCGTTGCCGGACATCGCCCATACGGTCTGTGGCTGGCCACCGACAGTCAGTTTCAGGCCCCACCATTGATAGCCGTAATCGCTGCCGTCGCCGGCCGTTGCCTGCGGTGACAGCATCGCGGCGACGTAGTCGCGTGGAACCAGCTGGCGCCCCTGCCAACGACCGCCATCAAGCACGAGCTGGCCGAGGCGGGCCAGGTCCCGGCTGCGGTAGCGTGTGCCGCCTCCGCCCATGCCGATGCCCTCGGGGGAACGGTTCCACTGGCTGTGGGTGATGCCCAGTGGTCGTTCCAGTGCATGGGCTGCGTAATCGGCCAGCGGTTGTCCGGTCGCACGTTCCAGTACCGCGCCGAGCACGCCTCGTGGCCGGCCGAGAACGGGTTCTCGTCGTCGCACTCCCACAGCGTGCTCATCGCCAACAGGTCCTCCACCGTCGTGCCACGCAGGCGGGGGTCCACGTCGTGGTGGGCGACGAAGGCCGGGAAGTAGTCGTACACCTTCGCGCGAACGCCCGGCAGCCGGCCGTCGCCGATCGCTGCGCCGACCAGCAGGGCGGTCACGCTTTTGCTGGCCGAGCGCACGTCGTGCAGGGTCTGCGCATCGGCACCGTTGAAATAGCCCTCGTACACGACCTGTCCATCAACCTGCAGCAGCACGCTGCGGATCTGTTTCAGCTCATCGCTGGCAATGGCCTGCTCCAGCGCGCGCATGCGGCCGGGATCTGGGTGGGCAGGGCCTGCGATGCAGGGGAGGGCGTACAGGCACAGCAGCAGGGTGGACACAGGCAGCGGCGAACGCATGATCGGACTCCATCGAAAGGAGTGTCGATTCGGCCAGAGGGCTGGCTGAAGTGCTGGAAGGACGCCTGAAGAATTCTGAAAGCCTTGTACCGTAAGGGCTGCAGCGCCCTGCCGTCATGCGTCCGCTTGTTCGTGACCCAGCCACCACACCTGGCCCGGCTGCGGACCCTGCTGCGGGTGCTCACGGTGTTCGATCGCATCGAGCGTGCGCCCGGTGCCTGCCGCGGCCCAGGCCGACATCAGTTTTTCGACCGCAGCGCGGCCCTGTGCGGCAATACCTAGATTGCGCTCGCGCACCCAGCCGCTGTCATCCTCGTGGCTGTCGTCATCGTGCTGGTGCGGTGTCCCATAGCTGCAGCGCAGGCACAGGTGACGTACCGAATGGGTCCAGTCTTCAACCAGGCTGATGCCGGGCAACGTCATTGCGCGCAGCGCGGCGATGTCGTCCGGCGAACCGCATTGCACGAACACGGCGTAGGTCGCCATGTCCGACTGCTGCAGGCGCTGCATGGCATTGAACACCGGTACTTCGCGATCGCCGTAGGTCCGGCGCCCGGTGGAGGCGCCGTCGTGCAGCACGATGTCGCCGAAGCGGAACCCGCTCTCCGCAAGCGGCACGTTTTCCAGCCGCGCGCGTACCGGATCGAGCCGGCGCATGTACACGGTCTCGCCGCTGGACCACGGATTCAGGCGAACACAGGCAACACCGAAATTGCCGTTGATCGGGCCTTCGCCCTCGGGGAGGGTGATGCCGCAGCGGGTCCATTGCCGGCGCGCCTCGGCCCAGTCGCCGGCGCCGGTGGCGGCAATTCCCGCATTCCACGCGGTCGCCTCATCGACTTCATCGCGCAGCTGCTCGGAGCGGAGATTGTCCTGCAGCGACAACGCCCACTCGCGCAGGTACTTGTGTGCCAGCCCGCGCATGTAGTGCAGGTGGGGGATGTCGGGTGTCCATTCGACGAGCTGGCCGAACAGGATTGCTGCGTCAGCCAGGTCGCCCGCATCAAAGGCTGCATAGGCGCGGGCCTCCAGCGCCTGCAGCTTTTCGAGGGTTTCGTCGTCCAGCAGCTCGCCGTCTGCGTCGTGGTCTGCGGTCATGTCCGTGTGCCAGTGAAGATCCAGCGCCACCTTAGCTCAGGCAGGTCGTGTGT
>NZ_JBFTNR010000744.1:0-2007 GCF_056665995.1 Stenotrophomonas sp. 05L44_2 | reverse complement strand
TCCTTCAACCGCTTGATGACGGTGTCGATCGGCAGGTTGAGCTGGGCCAGTTTCTGCTGGTCGATGTCGACCTGGATCTCGTCTTCCAGGCCACCGCCAACCTTCACCGCCGCCACGCCGGTAACCGGCTCCAGCTTCTTCTTCAGGTCTTCGTCGGCATAGCGACGCAGGCCGGTCAGTTCGCGGATCGCTTCTTCGTCGGTCGCAGGCGCGGCCTTGGTCGACAGCACCAGGCGCATGATCGGCTCGGTGGACGGATTGAAGCGCAGCAGCACCGGCGCCTTGGCTTCCAGGGGCAGGTTCAGCGCTTCCATCTTGTCGCGCACTTCCAGGCTGGCCTGGTCCATGTTGGTGCCCCAGGCGAACTCGAGCACCACATCACTCTGGCCGGTACGCGAGACCGACTTCAGCTTGCGCAGGTTCTTGACCACGCCMACGGCTTCTTCGACCGGCTGGGTGATCAGGGTTTCCATTTCCGTCGGCGCCGCACCGGTGTACTCGGTGCGCACGGTCAGCGTCGGATAGCTCAGGTCGGGCAGCAGGTTGACCTTGAGATTGCCCAGTGCGATCAGGCCGAACAGCAACAGGGTGACCGTGCACATGGCGATGGTGACGCGGCGGCGGGTGGCGAACTCCACCAGGCCGCCACGCATGCCTGCGGCGGCGCCATCGCTCCCGGGCGAGGCACCGTGATCGTGGCCGGGCGCGGTCATTGCGTGCTCCCGGCCTTCTCTGCCGGCTTGGCCGAGGCGGTTACGGTCTTCGCCTTGGCCTTCGGATCGGCGATCACCTGCACCGCGGTGCCGTCGCGCAGGGCGACCTTGCCGGCGGTGACGATCTGGTCACCCGCCGCCAGTCCCTCACGGATTTCCACCCACGGTCCTTCGGCGTAGCCAAGCTTGACCGGCACCCGCGCGACCTTGCCCTCGCGCACGCGGAACACTGCCGGCTCACCATCGTCCAGCAGTGCCAGGCGCGGCACCACCAGTGCATCGGCACGCTGGTCGTAGTCGATGCGGATGCGGCCGAACATGCCCGGCTGCAGCGACTGCGCGGCACCGTCGAAAGCACTGACCACACGGAAGGTGCCGCTGCCCGAATCCACTACCGGTGCGATGCGGTCGACGACGCCAGTGAAGGTCTGGCCCGGCAGCGCATCGGCCGACAGCGTGACCGGCTGGCCCGCACGCAAGGTCGCCAGCTCGCGCTCGGGCACGTTGAGGGTGGCTTCCAGCCGCGAGTTGTCGACAATGCGGAAGATCGGCGTGTTGATCTGCACGAAGTTGCCGGTCTTGATCGATCGCGAGGCGATCACGCCGGAAATCGGTGCGACCACGGTGGTGTAGGACAGTTCCAGCGTGGCCAGGCGGTACTGCGCGCGCACGTTTTCCAGGTCGTAGCGCAGCTGGTCGACATCGGCAGCGCTGACCATCTGCTGGCCGACCAGCTTCTGTGCGCGCTGGTAGTTGTTCTCCAGCTTGCGCATCTGCGCCTCGCTCTGGGCAACGGCCAGGCGTGCGCGGTCCGGATCCAGCCGCACCAGAGGCTGCCCGGCGCTGACCCGCTGCCCTTCCTCGACCAGTACCGCCAGCGCAACGCCCGAGGTCTTGGCGACCACCTGCGATTCGGCGCGCGGCTCCAGTGCCGCCGTTCCGGTGTAGCTGGCGGCCACCGCGCGATGGCTGGCCACGGCCACTTCCACCGGCACCGCGTCGACCTTCTTCTCGTCCTTGGTCTCGGCCGCCTTGGCCTCGTTGTTGGGCCCAGCGGCGCAACCGCTCAGCAGCAGGGATGTGGAGAGCAGCAGCGCGGCAGCGCAGAGTCCGCTGCGGGGGCCGGGCAGGAAGGTTTGGTGCGACATCGTCAGATCCCTGGAGGATGCGTGGGCAGGTGTGGTAGCAAAGTAATGCACCACTTCACGGCAACACCATATCCCAAAGGTCATGGTGTCTTCACGCCGCCGGTCGGGCCGACCCCATTTCAGCTAGATGAAACCTGAGGCTATAC
>NZ_JBFTNR010000743.1:0-2007 GCF_056665995.1 Stenotrophomonas sp. 05L44_2 | reverse complement strand
CTACCAGGTTGCCGGCCAGCTGCCGGCAACCGGGGAGGCGCCGGGTGAGCCCGGCGCATTCCCTTATCTGCGCTGGTCGGCGCTGGCGTCACGCACGGCGCGGAACGCCTCGTCCTTGCTCCAGTTCGGCCAGCTGCGCGAATTGGCCAGCTGGTTGCCCAGGGTGTACAGCACTTCCAGGTCGCGGGCGGCGCCAGCGAACACCCAGTCCGGCTGCCACTCGTCGCCCTGCTGGTGGTAACGCTTGGCGGTGTAGTCTTCGGACGCCTTCTTGCCCGCCGCGACGCCACCGTCCACCCAGTCCTGCCCGGCCGACCAGGACAGCGCGGGCACGCCACGCTTGGCGAACGGGAAGTGGTCGGAGCGGAAGAACAGACCGGCCTCCGGCTTCGGGTCCGGCGTGTAGCGGATGTCCCAGCCCTTGGCCACGTCCTTCAACTGGTCCAGCAGCTCGAAGCGCGCCGCGCCGTAGATGCCGAAATCGCGCGACGGGCCGAACGGCGCCATGCCGTCCATGTTGATCATCGCCACGGTCTTTTCCAGCGGGTACAGCGGGTGCGTTGCGTAGTACTCCGAACCCAGCAGGCCCTTCTCCTCGGCAGTTACCGCCAGGAACACGACCGAACGCTGCGGACGCGGTGCCTTGGCGAAGCCACGCGCCAGTTCAATCAGCGAGGCGGTGCCGCTGGCGTTGTCCAGCGCGCCGTTGAAGATGCGGTCGCCGCGTGCGTCGGGCTCGCCCACGCCGAKGTGGTCCCARTGSSCGCTGTAGATGACGGTCTCGTCCGGATGCGTGCTGCCTTCCAGGCGCGCGGCCACGTTGTGCGAGGTGATCACTTCGGTCTTCACCGCGTACTTCGCATCCAGGCTGGCGCCGGTCAGCGGCACCGGGGTGAAGTCGCGCTGCTGCGCCTTCTTCTTCAGCGCCTCGAAATCCTGCCCGGCCGAGCGGAACAGTTCCACCGCCAGATCGCGCTGGATCCAGCCTTCCAGCAGCGGATGGCTGTCAGCCGGATTGTCGCGCACCACGTCGAACATGGTGTTGGTGTTGGAGCCGGCCACCGTGGCCCAGCCATACGACGCCRGGGCGGTCTCATGCACGATCAGCAYGCCGRSTGCGCCCTGGCGWGCGSCTTCTTCGTACTTGTASGKCCARCGGCCRTAMYAGGTCATGCCCTTGCCGYCGAARTCGCCCWYGCCGGTTTCRAARTCCGGGTCGTTGATCAGCACGACGGCGATCTTGCCCTTCAGGTCCACGCCCTTGAAGTCGTCCCAGTTGCGCTCCGGCGCCTTTACGCCGTAACCGAGGAACACCAGCGGTGCCTTGCTGATATCCACGCTGGTCGCACCGTTCATGGCTGCACGCACGGCGATCTGCTTGCCCTGCTCCAGCGCGATGGTCTTGCCGCCCTGCTGCAGCGACAGCTGCGGGGTGCCGACGATGTCGCCCTTGCGCAGCGGCACGGCCTGGGTCCACAGGCGCTTGCCGTCCTTCAGGTCGCCGCCGGGCTGCAGGCCGGCGTCGGCGAACTGCTTGCTGAGGAAGGCGATGGTCTTCTGTTCGCCGGCGGTGGCCGGGGAGCGGCCTTCGTAGGCGTCGGAGGCCAGTTCCTTGACGTCGGCGGAGATCCGCGCGCCATCGAATTTCGGGGTGGCCGCCATCAGTGCGCTCGACACCGACAGGGCCAGCACGCCCAGTACTACTCGCTTCATTGCTCTCTCCAGCAGGGAAATCGTTCTGGAGTGTAAGGGGTAAGAGGTTCGGCAGGGCTGCGCCCTGCACCCGGCAGCCGCGGTAGTGCCGGCCGCTGGCCGGCAACCTCAACAGCAACAGCAGAAGCTGCATTCCGTGGGATGGCGGGGAGGGTCCGGCTGCGGGGGTGTCCGCGGCATGGATTCCGCGGCCAAGCCCCCAAGGTTGGGTTTACGGCGTCCCCCGCAGCCGGTCCCTACCCCCCAACCCACGGAATGCAGCTTCTGCTGTTGCTGTTGATGTTGCCGGCCAGC
>NZ_JBFTNR010000742.1:0-2027 GCF_056665995.1 Stenotrophomonas sp. 05L44_2 | reverse complement strand
CCACTGGCTCAGCAGGCCGACCGGCCGGCCGGTGGCCATGCCACGCTTGCCTTCATCGCTGGCCACGCCGGCGATGTCCAGATGGGCCCAGCGCTGGCCTTCGGCGAAGCGCGACAGGAAGCAGCCGGCGGTGATGGCACCGGCCCAGCGGCCGCCGATGTTGTAGACGTCGGCGAAGCTGGAATCCAGCATCGGCTGGTACTCGTCCCACAGCGGCAGGCGCCAGGCGCGGTCGAAGACCTGCTCGCCAGCAGCCAGCAGCTCGTTGGCCAGGTCGTCGTGCTTGCTCATCAGGCCTGCGGTCTGGTGGCCGAGGGCGACCATGCAGGCACCGGTCAGGGTGGCCACATCGACCAGCGCCTGCGGCTCGAAGCGCTGCGCGTAGGTCAGYGCRTCGCACAGGATCAGGCGGCCTTCGGCGTCGGTGTTRCCCACTTCGATSGTCTTGCCSGACATCGAGGTGATGACGTCGGACGGACGGTAGGCATTGCCGTCGATGGCGTTTTCCACCGCCGGGACCACCACCACAAGATTCAACGGCAGCTTGGCCTTGACCGCGGCGACGAAGGTGCCGATGACGTTGGCGCCACCGCACATGTCGTACTTCATCTCTTCGATGCCGCCCTGGGTCTTCAGGTTGACGCCACCGGTATCGAWGGTGATGCCCTTGCCGACCAGCACGTAGGGCTTGGCGTCGCCGCCATTGCTCCACTTCAGCACGACCAGGCGCGGGCGGTTGGCCGAGCCACGGGCCACGGCCAGCAGCGAGCCCATGCCCAGCGCTTCCATCTGGGTCTCGTCGAGGATCTCGGCTTCGGCACCGTCATGCTCGCCGGCGAATTTCACGCCCACTTCAGCCAGATAGGCCGGGGTGCAGTAGTTCGGCGGCAGGTTGCCCAGCTCGCGGGCGAACTCGACACCGGCGGCGATGGCCTGGCCCTGGGCCAGGGCCTGCGCGTCATCACCGGCGATGGCCAGCTGGGCCAGGCCGGCATCGTCGGCCTTCTTCTTGCCCAGGGTGGCGGTGTAGCGGTAGGCCGCGTGGTCGGCGGCGATCACCGCCTGGCGGATCGCCCAGGCCGCGTCGCGGTCCTTCACTGCCACTTCGGACAGGGTAAACAGTGCGCTGCGGGCAGCGCCGGCCTTCAGCGCGCGCACGGCATCGCCGACCGCCTTCAGGTACTGCGGCACGCCGAATCGGGCGGCATCGCCGAGGCCGACCACCAGCACGCGTGGGGCGGTCACGCCCGGCAGGTCGTGCAGCAGGGTGGTGGCGCCGGTCTTGCCGGACAGGTCGCCGCGCTGGGCCAGGGCGGCCAGGCGGCCACCGCTTGCAGCATCCAGTGCCTGCGCGGACGCAGTCAGGGTATGGTCGGCATAGGCGCCGACGACGATGCAGTCAACGGCGGCCGAAGCCGCAGCGAGGTGGTTCAGGGTGAATTCGAGAGCCATTGAGCAGATTCCATTGGCAAGTCCGTACAATCGCGGACCGTTTACGCCCAGACGCTAGACTGGGCGGCACCGCGAACGAACCTGAGAGTTTAAACCACCGCCCCATGTTGAAGCTCGACCGCTATCTATTGGGCGATTTCGTCCAGAGTTTCCTGGCTACCCTGATCGTCCTGCTGGTGGTCAGCGTGGGCGGCGTGCTGGTGGACATCCTCGGCAACATCGCCGACGGGCGGCTGCCGGCCAAGCTGCTGTTCTCGCAGCTGGGCCTGCAGTTCATCGTCTACATGCCGCTGATCCTGCCGCTGGCGCTGATGCTGGGCCTGCTGCTGGCCATTGCCCGCCTCTACCGCGACTCGGAAATGGCGGTCATCACCGCCATCGGTGTCGGCCCCCGGCGCCTGCTCAAGCCCCTGCTGATGCTGGTGCTGCCGGTGATCGCGGTGGTCGGCGCCTGTTCGCTGTGGCTCGGCCCCTGGGCCGGGCGCACCGCCGAACAGATGGTGCAGGACGCCAACCGCAGCGTGCTGATGGCCGGCCTGAAGCCGGGCCGGTTCACCCGCCGGGCCGGTTCACCC
>NZ_JBFTNR010000741.1:0-2028 GCF_056665995.1 Stenotrophomonas sp. 05L44_2 | reverse complement strand
GCTCAGGGTCAGCCCGGTACGATCGTTGCGGGCATTGGCCAGGGCGGTGTTGCGCAGGATCGGACTGCGGCTGGAATCCCAATCGGGGTTGCCCGAGGCGAAGTTGGGGAAGCCACCAGCGGTGTAGGTATCGCTGTTGGTTTCGGTTCGCCACAGGTTGGCGCGCAGGTCGAGCCAACGACTGCCGGCCGGCTGCCAGCGGTATTCCAGGTTCCAGGCATCGGAATCGACCCGGCTGAGCGGCCACTGGATGCGCCCGTAATCCGGTGCGGACAGGATGCGCGAGGGCATGATCTCGCCATAGTGCGAAAGCGTGTGCCGCCAGGTGGCCTTGAGCTGCTGGTCGTCGGTGATCTGCCAGGTGGCCTTCAGCAGCCACGACTCCTGTTCGCTGGACGTGTTGGGCACTTCATCACCCGGCTTGAAGTAGCGCGCCAGCGTGGTGATGTAGTCGATGCCCTGGTATTCGTACTGCTCGCGCGGGTCCTGGTCGTAGTACGCACTGCCCTTGCTGCCGGAGAAATAGTTGCCGCGCTTGCGCCACGCGTAGGCGGCCATCACGTCCACCCTCTCACCGCGCCAGCCCAGCGCCAGGCGCCAGGCCTGGTCATCGCCATCGAACGGGTTGTCACCACTGCGCGATTTCACTGGCACCACCAGGGTGCGGTCAGCATAGGGCGAGGCCGGCGACGACTGCGGGAACCCCTCCACCGTGCGGTAGTCCTCGCCGGTGTGCAGCCGTGGCAGGCGCGGCGAGACCGCATTGCTGCTACCTTCGATCTTCAGCTCCCCGCCGAAGCGCTCGCCGGCCGGCACGATGTCGTCGACGTCGAGGGTCTTGATGACCATCGCTCCGCCGATACCGCTGTGTACATCGCGCACCAACGCTGGCCCCTTGATGACCTGGATGCCACCAATCAGGTTGGGATCGATGTAGTTGCGGTTGCTGACGCCGTTGTAGCCCCGCCATACGGTCAGTGCCTGCTCGCCGCCGTCGATGCTGACCGGCACCCGTCCCGGCCCCTGGATGCCGCGGATGTTGAGGTCCAGTGCGCCGCTGTTGCGGGCGTCGCCGCTGAACACACCGACCAGGTCCTTGACCACGTCGGCCGGGTTGGCGCCGCGATAGCGCTCCACCCGGTCGCGACCGGAATAGGCCGTGCTCAGGTCGAGCGCGAACACGTCGTCGTATCCCCAACGATCACGTGTTTCGCCGCCGTCGGCCTGCAGGCGTCCGCCCACCTTCAGCGTGTCGGTGACCACCACCCCGCCGTCATCGGCGGCGGCCTGCAGGGTCCAGGTACCGCCCGGCTCCTGCTGCGCGCGCAGGCCACTGCCCTGCAGCAACTGGTCCAGTGCCTCGGCGGGGCTGTACTGGCCCTGCACTGCGCGCGAGCGCCGCCCTTCCACCAGATCGCTGCGGAACACCACCTGCACCTGCGACTGGCGACCGAAGCTGCGCACTGCGCCGGCCAGGGCTTGTTCGGGGATGGCATACGCGCGCACGGAGGCGGTAGCGGCCTGGGCGCGGGCGGTCGGCGCCCAAGCGAAGGGAACCAGTGCCGTGGCGATGGCCAGGGCGAGGATGGTGGCGCGGCGATGACGGGCGGATGCCGGGAACGGCATGAACGGTGACTCCTCAAGGTGGCGGGACCGTGCGCACTTCGGGTGCACGCGGCTCGGTTGGCTTGAGAAGAAACGCGGTTTCGCTCTGGCTATACCACTAGAGACAAGGTGGGATCGGATCTGCCCACGGTTTTTTTCGTTGATCGACAGATCATCCACGCATGGCGTGGATCTACCATGCGCCCGAATAGATCCACGCCATGCGTGGATGAACACGAATCACGCCAGTAGATCCACGCCATGCGTGGATGAACCCACCCACTAGTCCCGTGGCATCACCACACCAACAACGCGCCGCCCGGCAGGCGCTGGCTGCGCAGACCGGCCTGCCGGGCCACTGCGGCAATCGCCGCATCCGGCTGCTGCAGGTGGAACAACCCACTCACCGCCACCTGCGCGCCC